>JALWYX010000039.1:0-28830 GCA_027078415.1 Thermoanaerobaculia bacterium | reverse complement strand
CTACCACCTGTCTGCTTTTTATGTCTACCATGACCCTGAGCAGCCTTTTTTATAGTCTCTAGGTAGGGAACTTTGGGAGGATGTTTTATAACTTCAACTTTAAATCTTCGTTTAAGCTTCGATACAAAGATATCGACATGCAACTCTCCTGCTCCCGCTATAAGCAACTCATTCGTTCTAGGATCACGTAAACTGCGAAGAGTTATATCCTCTTCTAATAACTTATGTAAAGCATCACTTATTTTTTCTTCATCACTTTTGGTCTTAGGTTCTATAGCAAAAGATATAACAGGCTCCGGTATCTTTATCCATTCTATTCGCAAAGGTCTACTCTTATCACTTAATGTATGACCGGTAAGAGTGCCTTTAAGTTTTGTTACAGCTCCTATATCTCCACTTGACAAACTCGATACAGGAATCAACTTTTTACCTTGCAGATGATAAATCGCTGCTATCTTCTCCAAAGCCTCTATATTAGTATTAATCAACGATTTGTCTGGAGTAAGGTTGCCTGTAACTACTCGAAAACATGATATTTTGCCAGCATAAGGATCGTGAATAGTTTTAAAAACTAATAAAGAAACTGGATCTTGATCATCTGCAGAAACATAAATTTCCTCTCCCTCCAGCGACGCTCTAAACTTTTTAACAGTGGGATCTGGAGCTACCTTAGTAACAAAATCGATAAATCTACACACGCCTATACTCTTAAGAGGAGCACCTGCCAATATAGGAAATAATTCTCTGTTTGCCACAGCTTTCTGCAATCCCTTCAACAGTTCATCGTAAGAGAGCGTATCATTTTCAAAATAGCTCTCCAGAAGTTCTTCATCCGTTTCAGCCACAGCTTCTATTAGCTGTTTCCTTGCCTGTTCAGCTTGCTCCAACATATCCTCAGGTATATCCACCTCTTTGCCTATACCTTTTGAATCGGGCTCGTAAATGTAAGCCTTAAAAGAGATGAGATCTACAACCCCTTTCAGGCTCTCCTTGCTACCTATCGGCATGTGTACTTGAACAGCCGAGCTAGACAACTCTTCCCTAATTTGATTGACTACCGTGTCGAAATCGGCTAGCTCTTTATCTAGCATAGATACAAAGAAAAATAGAGGAATATTCTCCTCTTCAGCTGTTGAAAAAACCTTTTCAGAAGTAACCTCTACTCCTGAGACACCATTTATACACAACACCACAGTATCTGCTAAATACATAGCTATCTTCGTATCAGTGAAAAATACTAAGTAGCCGGGAGAATCTAACAAATTGATCTTGTAATCTTTCCACTTAGTATAAGCAGCTGCCAAAGATATAGATATTTTTCTTTCAATCTCTTCAGGATCAAAATCTGTAACCGCATTACCACTATCAACAGTTAACAACCTATCACTCAATCCACCAGCAAATACAAGAGAAGAAATCAAAGTAGTCTTACCACAGTTATTATGACCAGTGATAGCCAAATTTCTAATATTTTTGGTAGCAAACTTTTCCATATAAACCTCCCTTTCCCCTATTTAATACTAAGGATAGCACAAAAAAACAGCTGTACTTACATAATTATATTTGATCAGAGAAAAAGAGTTGAGTGAATGTTGAGTAATGCCCCCTTTGCTTGGTATATTAAAAGAGGAGTACTTTTATGCGGGTTCCTAAAAAACTAGGTAGATACGAAGTATTAAAACCCTTAGGAAAAGGCGCTATGGGCATAGTGTACCTAGCAAGAGATCCTCTGATAGGAAGAGTAGTAGCTATAAAAACTTTTTACTTAAAAGATATGATGTCAGACGCAGAAGCTGAAGAGTATAGAAAAAGATTCTTAAGAGAAGCTCAAAGCGCCGGAATACTTTCGCACCCTAACATAGTAACTATACACGACGTTCAAGATGAGACAACGAGGGAGAACATTCCCTTTATAGCTATGGAATATGTAGAAGGTGAAAACCTAAAAGACCTTCTTAAGAAAGGTAAAAAATTTTCCCTAGAAGAGATATCAAAGATAATAAATCAAATCGCAGATGCTTTGGATTATGCCCATTCCCACAAAGTTATACACAGAGACATAAAACCAGCAAACATCATGATAACCAAAGATGGCAAAGTTAAAATAACCGATTTCGGGGTAGCCAAACTAGAAACAACCGATATGACGAGCGACGGTAGAACTATAGGCACTCCAAACTATATGTCCCCAGAACAAGCTCGTGGGGAAAAAGCTGATCATAGAAGCGACATATTCTCACTGGGAGTAATGTTATACGAGCTAGTAACCGGTAAAAAACCGTTCGAGTCTCCCAATATCGCCAGAACATTGCAAAAAATAATGTATGAACCCCCTACACCACCAGAAAAAATAGTACCAGATATACACCCCGAGATAAAAAAAGTCCTAATTAAAGCATTAGAAAAAGATCCAGACAAAAGATTCCAATCAGCAAAAGAATTAGCCCAAGCTTTCGAAAAAGCTGTAGAAGTCGCAACAGGCAAAGAAAAATCTTCCGAACCCATAGTTCACAAAGAAAAAAGCGTAGTAACAGTAGTCAAACAACTTATAACGGAAGAAAAGAGTTCCAAACTAAAAGTAATCTATATAGGAATAACATTAATAGCAGTATTAGGTTTATTTTTTATATGGAAACTTATTAGTAAAAAACCTCCCGATAAAAGAGAAAAAGTAGAAGTAGTCTCTTCAGTTTCTTTGCAAGAAGATATAAAACTAAGAAAACAAGTCTCTGCCAAAATAGAAGAGATAGAAGAGTTTATAAAGGCAGGAAATTACGAAACGGCAAGAAACAAGATAATAGAAACTCTTATGATAGATCCGGAAAATCAAACGCTGAAGGAGATGCTAAAACTAACAGAACAACAGTTGGCAGCTACCACAGAAGAAGACCAAGACCAAAAGCCAGAAGAGGAAAAAGAGGTAGAGCAAGATCTATCGTACTGGCTAAATAAAGCCAATTTTGCATTGAAAGATAGAAGATATCAAAACGCCATAGATTTTGCAAATAAAGCCTTGGAGATAGATAAAGATAACGAAATAGCAAAAAAGATATTAGAAGCTGCAAAAAGAGCAAAAAAAAGATTGGAAGAATTCCACGCATCACGTAAACAAGTACCACGCTTACAAACAGATCAAAAAGGGGGTAAAACTGCCAGTGCCGTTAATGTAACAGGTCACTTTACATTAAACATAGACTTTCTCACTGAACTGCCCGAAGGGGTATTAACAATATACGTCGATAACAAACAGATTCTACGAGAAAAATTTAGCTTTTACGTCAAAAAAAGCCTTTTTAGAAAAGAACCCCGCCCTGGAAGAATACAAGCCAGAAGAAAAATAAAAGCAGGGGAAAAAACTTTTAAGATATATGTAGCATTCGGTCCACAAGGACCTCCTACTCAAAATATAGAACTTACAGAATTTATACCCCCAAACGATGAAGTTACTTTGATGATAAAAGTAAACAAAAATGCTCTTCTAGAAGCAGCCTTAGGAACATTGGAAGAATAGTATCTTCTTTTTACCTTAAAAAACATTTTACTCTAAATAAACAATGCATATCTCTTTACATTCACACCACCAGAGAGCTACCCAACATCTCTACCTAACCGCCTCCCTATTCGCTTATACCAGGCAGTAAATTACCTTGAATAGCATCAACACTAATAAACTTAGAAATATCAACCCGCTTATAATCGCTGGGAATCAAAAAAATATCGTCTGATAAATCTTTCTCCTCTATCAAAGTTACGTAGTACTCGGTAACCCTTTTACCACTAAGAGAACCTTTTTCCTCCACCACTATCTTAAGAGGTAGCCCCTTTATCCTATATCGATCTTTCTCCACTTTAAATCGAAAGTTATGGACACCTAAATTTGAGAGAAAAATATCAGTTCTATCAAACTTTATTTTATCTGTATACCAAACATTTATCACCCTTTCTGTTTTACCTTTAACTTTTTTACCCTTATACTGCATTTCTACAGTTGATACACCTTTAAGCTTTACGTATTTGGTAGGATAACCCGCAATTTTCTCCCCATCTCTTTCTTCGATCTTTTCCATTCTGCTCTCTACAACATCTGCGTGTAGATCTCCTTTTACGGAAGAAACGTTAAAATTATCAGAGTGTTCGTTAAATTCAAATTCTATTACAGTTCTGTTTGTTGGATTAACTATATACAATTCACCTGAAGAATAATCTATAACTAGGTACCCTAGTAATGCAGTCATTCCTAGAGAACCTTCTGCGGTTTCAAAATCTATCCTTACTTTACCATTCTTTATACTAACTTTCGATTCAATACGTCCTTGTAGAGGGAACGAAATTCCTTGAAAGATCTCAGGGTCCTCTTTTTGACGAACTTGAGTAACACTATAAAGAACTAAATCTTTTGAATAGATAGGAAATAAAGAGCAGAGAACGCTTGTAATAACGATATTAAGGACTTTCATAGCAAAATCTATACTTATATTCCAGGAATTCCTATAACACCTCTGAATACGTAATCTGTAAATCCTATTACAAAAAAGATAAATACCCAGACTGCTCCTGCTATAGCATAAAATCTAACCATAGGAGATGAGTAATAAACGTGCATAAAAAACAGAACTACAAGAGTCGCTTTAGTCACAGCTATAGCGATTGCAACTATATTGTTAATAACGTGAGATCCAAAATCTATTTTAGCAGCTAAAACAGTTACACCTGTAAGAAAAAGCAGAGCTATAAGGACCAAAACGTACACTCTTGTAGGAGTTATATGTTCCATAACAATCCTCCTTACGATACTCCTATTAAATAGAGCAGCGGAAATAGAAAAATCCACACTATATCTACAAAATGCCAGTAAAGACCAAATATCTCTACTGGGAAATAGTAGGAAGAAGTAAATCTCCCTTTAATTGACACAGGTATTAACCATAGTAAAATCAATATACCTACCAGAACGTGTAGTCCATGCAGACCAGTAAGGGCAAAGTAAATAGACATAAATAGTTCCACTTTCTCTGGATTATCAAAATCTAGGTGTGAACCATCAAAGTTTATACCAGGTATAAGATGGTGCTCGTACTTTGAGGAGTATTCGATATATTTTATTCCCATAAAGGTAGAAGCAAAAAAGAGCGTAGCTAGAAGAAATCCAACTAACTGTTTTTTGTCATTCAACTGTGCAGCTCTTACAGCCATAGCTACAGTAAAACTGGAAAGCAGTAAAACTACTGTGTTGAATGCGCCAAATCTTACATCTAAAAGAGAGCTACCGTAGCTAAAAGCTTCTGGATACATAAACCTGTAAACAGCGTAAGTAAAAAAAGCACCTCCAAAAAAGAGTACTTCTTGGGCTACAAAAGCCCACATTCCTATGAGAGAGGATTCTTTCTGTTGAGCAAGATCTTCAAACTGTTCGTGTAGACCGTAAATACCTTCTCTATGCAAAGCTTACTCCCTCCTTTTTATATTTGTATTCATAATCGTAGGCATCCCATTCCACTCTAGGAACTTCTTCAAAGTTATGAGGATGTGGAGGCGAAGCTGTTTCCCATTCAAGTCCTACAGCTCTCCAAGGATTGGAAACTGCTTTTTCTCCGTATCTAGCACTCCATACAAGGTAACCTATAACAAGAATCATTCCTGCACCTAAAATGGTAGCACCAGCGGTTGAAAGAATATTATAAAACTGAAATTCAGGTACATAGTAATGGTATCTTCTAGGCATACCTAGATATCCTGCTACAAACTGGGGTAAGAAAGTCAGATGAAAACCAACAAATACAACAATAGCTCCAAATTTTCCTAGAAATTCTGGATACATTCTACCAGTTATTTTGGGCCACCAGTAATGCAAACCAGCCAAAAAGCCCATAATTGCTCCGCCTACCATTGTGTAATGAAAGTGAGCTACAACAAAATAAGTGTCGTGAAGATGAACATCTGTACCCAAAGCGGCTAAGAATAGACCAGTCAAACCTCCTATTATAAAAAGTCCCATAAAACCTAAAGCGTACAACATAGGAGCTTCAAACGAAACGCTACCTCTATAAAGTGTAACGGTCCAGTTTAAAATTTTCACAGCGGTAGGTACCCCTACCAGTACCGTAAGTATAGAAAAAACTATACCTGAGAGAGCAGATTGGCCACTTGTATACATATGATGTCCCCAAACTAGAAATCCTATAACAGCTATAGCCATAGATGAATAAACTATAAATTTGTAACCAAAAACTTTTTTTCTTGAGAAAGCTGATACTACTTCGCTAACTACTCCCATAGCAGGTAGAATCATGATATAAACGGCTGGATGCGAGTAAAACCAAAACAGATGCTGAAACAACACAGGATCTCCACCTAAAGTTGGGTTAAAAATCCCCAGTCCAACAGCTCGATCAAGTATAAGTAGTACCAAAGTTATAGCTACAACCGGTGTACCAAGCATAATTACCAACGAAGTAGCATACATAGCCCATACGAAAAGGGGTAATCTAAACCAGGAGAGGCCAGGTGCACGCATAGTATGTACAGTTGCTATAAAATTAAGACCCGTTAATATTGAGGAGAAACCTACCAGAAAAGCGGCAAAAGCAACCAAAACTACTGGAGTATGAGAATATATAGAACTATAAGGAGTATAAAAAGTCCAACCTGTATCTATACCTCCCTTTAGTATACCTATTATCCCTATTATTCCACTAAAGATAAATATATACCAGGAGAGCAAATTAATTCTCGGAAAAGCAAGATCACGAGCCCCTATCATAATGGGAAGTACGAAGTTTCCAAGAACAGCAGGTATTGAAGGAATAAGAAAGAGAAATATCATAATAACCCCATGCATGGTAAAAAAGCGATTATAAGCATCTGAACTCATAAGATCACCTTCCGGAGTAAGCAGCTCCAACCTCACCCCTAGAGCAGCTAAAGCTCCTACTATGAAAAATAGAGTGACCGCAATAAGGTACATAACACCTATACGCTTATGATCTTTGGTAAAAAGCCAAGATTTAATTCCATATTCAACATTCAGGTAGTTTACATTCTCTTTCTGATGCATAGTCGTCCCTCCCCGCTTACTTTTCGCTCGCTCCTAAGCTTTTTATATAAGCTACAAGATTCATGACATCCTCCTCGCTAAGTTGACCAGCATACACAGGCATAATAGGGTTGTATCCCTTCACTATTTTAGCCTGAGAATCCAAAATTGACTCGCGCAGATAATCATCATCTACCTTAACAGTACTACCGTCGCTAAGCTCAACTTCTGTACCATATTTACCTACTAAAGAAGGTGCTAAAGGAGAATCCTCTGCCCTGTGACAGCTTCCACATCCCAATTTACCAAACAATATCTTTCCTTTCTCCTCTGGGGGAATAGGTTTATCTTCTTTCTGAGATACAACACTTCCTTCCTCTAACCACAACTCGTATTCTTCGGGCTCCATAACAATTATCCTACCTATCATCCTAGAATGATCTAGCCCACAATACTCTGCACAAAAAAGATGAAATTTCCCCTTTTTGGTAGCGTTAAACCACGCCACAGTATATCTACCAGGTAAAACATCTCTTTTTATTCTAAAGGCTGGCACGAAAAAAGAATGAATAACGTCTTGAGAAATCATCTTTAACACAATATTTTGACCCTTAGGAACATGTAACTCATTTATTTCACGTTTCCCGTTAGGATGTTGAAAGTACCACATCCATTGTTTACCAACAACTTGATACTCTATCGAATCTTCAGGAGGAACAACCTGCATAAAGTAGACCTTCACACCCCAATAAAATATGAAAAGTACAAGGAAGATAGGAGCCACAGTCCATGAAATCTCAAGCGCTAAGGATTGAAAGTCTCTTCCAATTTCATTCTCCTCCTTACGCCTAAACTTAACAGAAAAATAGATAATTAACCCATAAAGGACTACAGTAAAAAATATCGTCAAAGCTACTAAAAAGAAAAAGAGTTTATCCACGCTAGGAGCTATGGTTGACGCAACCTGCGGGAAAAATTCTATTCCTTTCATACAATCCACCTCTAAGTTCTATTTTTCTTCTCTCTCCAAAGCAAACCACCTATAACAGTAGCCATAAGCAATACCGTGAAAAAAGCCGATAACTTAAGCACTCTATAAACAAGAAGAGTATACCTACCTCTTGTAGGATCGTACTGATAGCAATAGAGCAACAACTTATCAACTATGTTCCCTAACTTACCCTCTGAAGCCTCAACCATTGCCAATCTTAGTTGCCTTGAAGGAATATCTATATTTGTTAAATACCTGTTTATAATACCACCTTCAGAAACAACTAAAACAAGAGCTGCATGGTAAATTTGGCCTGTTTCTTCATCAACCACATACTTAAAACCTATACTATCAACAAGGCTATCTATACTATCTTCATCGCCTATCAAAAAGTACCACCTGCTTTTATCACCAAAAAACTTGGAACCTACTCTCTTATAAGCGTTCTTAGCTTCAGATAAGGTATCATCCTTGTCAAAACTAAACACAACAAAGTTATACTTTACAGACTCTCCTATCTCCCCTAGAGTTTTAACAAGATTATCCAAAACTAGATTACACAACATGGGACAAGAATAATAGACAGGTACAACCAAACTCACTCCATCTTGAAAAATATCTCCAAGTTTAATCTTCCCTCTTTCTATTTCAGTAAACTCCAACTCTAAAGGTAATTTTTCCCCTACTTTCTGTTCTATAGAAACGTCCTTAATTTCCTTGGGAATTTCTCGTCCCTGAACCTCGAAATCTGGTGGTGGAGGAAGAGCTCCTATATGTCTACTCATAGTGAACATACAACAAAAAACAATCAATTTTCTCATTTTTCCATACTATCGAATATAAACTCTTTGACAGATCTTTCCTGATACAATCCGTTTATAGTTTCATCCTGAAGTTTTATAGAAATTAAAATGCTCATAACGACAACCAACAACACCACACCACCAATTCCCACAAAATATCCCAACCCTAACTCATCGTTAATTTGATACTTCACTGTCTTCCTCTACACCCTTAAAATCCCCTTTATTGTATTGTAACTCCCAAAAAATCTCTATCGCCCTTTTGATAGGTACTCTTACCACTTTTGCGTTTCTATCAACCCACCCATAAGAGTTAAGTATTGCATCCTCCTCCTTTCGTACTTTGTACAGTTCCTTTTCAGGTTCAGGCAAAAGAGGAGGTTCTATCATTTCCAAATCTGCTACATTTTTTGAAGGAACCACAACGTCCTGTATCGACAGATCGTGAAACCACACAGATAAGAAAATGCCAACAACTATAAGTATAATAGTTGCTATAAGACTAGCAATTAAAAAATTAAAGTTTACTTCATATATATCCTGATACTTCTTATTCACTTTCCAAAGCCTCCCTCAAGAAAGGTTCTTTTACAGGTAGAAGTGGCATTTTTTCCAATCTGGATATAAAAAAGTAAAAGAAAACTCCTCCCACCATAACTGTTACTGCTACATTAGCTAAAATTGCAAATAATATAGAATAACTCTCTCCGATTTTAAGAGATGGAAATACGTTCCAAAATATATCTATCCAATGCATAAATAGCAGCCATATCGCTATTTTGGATAGTTTTCCGAAATCTTTTTTTATTCTAGCCGATAAAAGTAACAGAAAGGGTAAAACAAAATGTCCTATCAGGAGAAACACCGAAAGAGGTAGCCATTTACCTCTTATCCTAGGTATATAAAAGATGATCTCTTCTGGAAGGTTGCCACTCCATATTATCAAAAATTGTGAGAAAGAGATATAAGCCCAGAACATAACAAAAGCGAACATCAGTTTGCCGTAATCGTGAAAGTAGACAAGTCTTTTATATTCGCTAAGAGGTTCACGTGAATATAAGATAATCGCCCATAGAGCTAGAAAAGACATTCCCGACAAAGCGGCACCAGATGCAAACCATACACCGTATATACTAGAAAACCAATGAGGATCCAAAGACATCAACCAATCAAAAGAAGCAAAAGTAGCGGTCAAAAAAAGCAATAAAAATCCCGGTGCTGATACTCTATATAATTTGTTGTAAATTACAGCATCTCCTGTTTTATCTTGCTCTAAAGAAAGTTTTAGCAACCTAAATACCAGGAATATCCACACAGCAAAGTAAAAAACGGTCCTTAAAATAAAGAAAGGAACGTTCAAATATGGTGCTTTATGAGCAAGAATGGGATCATGAGCAACAGCTTCCGCCTCACTCCAATGATACAGGTGATGGATTCCAAACAGAACAGGTATTATAAAAACTGCAAGAAAAGGAATAGTATAAACAGCTGCTTCAGAGATACGGCGAACCATTATCCCCCATCCGCCTCCTGTCATATGATGCAAAGTCAACCAACCTAGTATACCCAGAGCTATAGTTAGCCAAAATAGATATCCTACCAAATATGAAGCAAAAAAAACGGTACCAGGCAGGAAGAAATATAAAGCTCCCATAACCAAAAAACCACCAGCTGCCGCTGCTAACGCGTATTTCTTAATTCCCTTCACCTCCTCAGGAACTTTCAAATAATCCATAATCTCCTATCCTCCTCCTTGGGTATCCAAACTCTTTTTCTCTTCTTCCGTCAAAAGTTCATAAGGTACATTTTGAGAAAATTGTAGAACCTTAACAAAAGTGGCTATTGCCCATCTATCTTCTACCGGAATCATTTTTTTATAACTAGACATAAGACCAAAACCGTTAGTTATAACATCAAAAAAATACCCGACAGGTTGCTGTTTTAATCTATCCTCATGGAAGGAAGCAGGACGTTTAAACCCCCTTCTTACAACCATACCCAGACCATCTCCTAACCTTCCATGACAAGGTGAACAATAGATGTTGTACCTTTCCATCCCACGTTCAAGAAACTCTCTATCTACCTTTATAGGTTGCGGCGGATTGGTCAAGAAATTACCGTTTTCGTCAACCGATTTTTCAAGTTTTTCTTTCTCTAGCTTACCAAAATATATTACCCCTTCAGGTAATTCACGTGCTGATCTTCCATCTGCAAAAGCCTTAGATGCTTCCAACGGTTCATACCTAGGCATATCGTGCATATCTTGCCTACATCCCCAGAGGATCAAAGCGGAAAAACCTAACAACACTCCTGTAACTTTCATAACTCACCTCAAAAATCTACCGTAGTGACTCTAACAGCTTTTTTCCCTAAGAGCTGTTTTACCTTATCTTCATTGTAGTAAGGATCGTCAGCTTCTATACAAAGAAAAAACCTATCGTTACTAGCAAGTCCAAAACGAGGATCATTGAACAAAGGATGATAAGGTTGTGGAAGTCCACATATAGCAAAAAAACCTAGAACTACTCCTATCCCTGCAAAAAGGATAGTTGTCTCAAAGGTTATAGGAACAAAAGCTGGCCAACTATTTAGAGGCTTACCTCCGAAGTTTAGAGGGTAAGCTATAACATGCACCCAATAGCACAATCCAGCACCTGTAACGGTGCCTATCAGCCCGGCGATTAGAGTTATTAAGGGAAGACGAGACTTATGATAACCCAATATATGAGCAAGTTCTTCGTTAGGAAAAGGAGTATAAGCGTCCATCTTACGAAACCCAATATCTCTAGCTTCTTTAGCCGCTTCTATTAAAGAAGAGATAGAATCAAATTCTGCCAATACTCCATATACTCTATTCATTTCCACTCCTCCCTTTCGCCTCTGGAAGCAGAGTTTTTACCTCAAAAATTGCTATCATTGGAACAAAACGCACAAATAGGAAAAACAGGAACAGGAAAAGGCCTATAGACCCTATGTAAGTAGCCCAGTCCCATATTGTACCCTTGTAATATCCCCAAGAGGAAGGTAAAAAGTCTCTATGAAGACTGGTTACCACTATTATAAATCTTTCTAACCACATCCCCACATTTACAAACATAGCTATTATCCACAGATAGATAGGATTTAACCGTACTTTCTTTATCCAAAGCAGTTGAACTGCGGCTATATTACACAGGAAAAGTGCGTACCAATGCCATCTATATGGACCTGTAGCCCTGTTGTATACCATAAACCACTCGTAAATGTTACCACTATACCACGCAGTAAAAGCTTCCATTGCATACCCGTAAGCCACTATCAAACCTGTAGCCAACATAATTTTTCCCATGTTATCAAGATGTCTTTCGGTTATAAGGTCGTACATTCCAAAAAGTTTACGTAGTGGTACGGCAAGAGTTATAACCATAGCAAAACCCGCAAATATAGCACCTGCCACAAAGTATGGAGGAAATATAGTAGTGTGCCATCCAGGAATTATACCTATTGAAAAGTCGAAAGAAACCACAGAGTGAACAGATAACACCAAAGGAGTAGCCAAACCGGCCAGCAATAAACTAGCTACTTCATGCTCATGCCAATGCTTAACAGAACCTCTCCAGCCCATGGCAAATACACCGTATATAATCTTTGCAACCTTACTTTTAGCTCTATCTCTCATAGTAGCCAGATCGGGAATTAACCCCAAATACCAAAACAGGAGAGATATAGTAGCATATGTCGAGACTGCAAAAACATCCCACATTAGAGGGCTTCTAAACTGGGGCCATAGTCCCATAGTGTTAGGGTAAGGAAAAAGCCAATAAGCAAGCCAAGGACGTCCAACATGAATAAGAGGGAATAGACCTGCGCACGCCACTGCAAAAATTGTCATAGCCTCGGCAAACCTATTAATAGAAGTACGCCAATCCTGCCTAAGGAGAAGCAATATAGCTGATATAAGAGTACCTGCGTGTCCTATACCTATCCACCACACGAAGTTAATTATGGCGAAACCCCACCCCACAGGAATATTAATTCCCCAAACACCTACACCTTTTACAAACAAAACAAAAAGTGCTAGCTGAAGCAACATAAAAAGAAGGAAAGCTATTCCAAAACCAAAATACCACCACCTAGGAGTTTTCTGCAAAATAACTGAAGCAATCTTATCCGTAATAGACCCAACAGAATGTCCAGGGGCAAGAACAGGCGCCACATTAGGCTTTTCCACTCTATCCATGAGTATTTCCCTCCTTCTTTACCTCTCTCTGAACCAATTCACTGTTAGCATTTATAACCCTAGCAACGTATCTAGTTCTAGGTCTTGTATTCAAACTAGCAAGTAGAGAATAGGTAAGAGGCTCATTATACAACTTGTAAATTCTATCGTTCTGATTATTTTTATCTCCAAAGTATATAGCTTGAGTTGGACACGCTTGTTGACAAGCAGTAACTATCTCACCAGGTTGGATATCTCTCCCTTCAACGCTAGCTGCAATCCTAGCCTTAGATATACGTTGAATACAATAAGTACATTTTTCCATCACACCGCGTGATCTAACAGATACGTTAGGATTACGAAGCATCTTCAGCGTTTCTGTATACCAATCCTGATATAGATAAAAATTGAACCGTCTCACCTTGTACGGACAGTTATTTTGGCAATAACGCGTTCCTACACACCGGTTGTAAACCATATCGTTCAAACCTTCTTTTGAGTGAACTGTGGCAGTTACAGGACAAACTACCTCGCAAGGAGCATTTTCACATTGCATACAAGGAACCGGTTGATGCAGTAGCTTGTCACCTTCAAAATAGCCATCAACTCGTAGCCAATGCATCTCTCTACCTACAGCTACCTCCTCCTTTCCTACCACAGGAACGTTATTTTCACTTTGACAGGCGATAATGCACGCGTTGCATCCTATACATAAAGAAAGATCTATTACCATAGCCCAAGCATTTCCATTATATTCAAAGGGTGGATACAAACTCATATCTTCTGACGGCTCCTCTTCAAGTTCACGAGCAAAATGGTGATTGGCTTCATACTCCTCCAAGGTAGCATACCTAACAATATGCCTACCTTCCATCCTATGGTGTCCCTGAGTACTAACCAACTCGTACCTATCCGAACCACCCTTTCTAGCTTCACCGTAATATACATAGGGCATAGCTGTAGTCATAAACTTGTAACAGTAAAACCCTTTATCCTTAGCTATATCACCACCCGCTTTCCTACCGTAACCAGCAAATATGGAAATAGCTCCATCCGCATGTCCTTCCAAAACCCATACAGGCAAGCGAAGAGTTCTACCATCTACATCCAGCTCCACATAATCCCCACTTTTAACCCTTAACTGACGCGCAGTTTTAGGTGAAAGAAGAGCAGGATTGTCCCAAACAACTTTGGTAGCAAACTTCGGACACTCCTGCAACCATGAGTTGTTAGCAAACCGCCCGTCGTAAACTGTAGGATCAGGAGCTAAAACTATCTCTATAGCAGATTCTTTCCTACTCAATGACTGGGCTAATCCAACACCTTTGCCTATGTCTACCTTTAGATCCAAATCTTCACCCTTTCTAGGTAAGAAACCATCGTGCACAAATTGCTTCCATTCACTCTCACTCAAACCGTAATCGTTCTGCCAGTATTCCTTAACCAAATCGTAACTATCTCCCTTCAAACCAGCTAACATTCCAAATACTTCGTGAAGAGAAAAGCCGTTATAAAGGGGTTCTATCATAGGCTGTTGCATAGAAAGAGTACCATCATAAGCCTTGTGATCTCCCCAACACTCCAAATAATGCAGTGCAGGAACATGCCAATCGCAAGCGAAAGCAGTTTCATCTTTCAACAACCCAAAGTGAATCTTAGTAGCTTTCGAAACCCTTAACTGATTAAACAGATCAAACTCGCTAGGAGAGTAATATACAGGATTAGTGTCGTAAAATATTACCAATTTAACTTCATTATTACTTAAAGCTTTCGAAAATTCACCAATAGCTTCAAACGGGTTCTTCTCTGTATTAGCCAAAATAGGCGAAGTAAAGAAAATTGTACTATTCAAATTATCTAAGAAAGCATTAATCGCAAAAACAAGGGCGTGGAGCTGATAAGGTAAATGTTCCCCAGCTACTATCAAGGATCTACCTTTATTCCGCAAAAGATCGTTGACCAACGTTTCACCAAACTTCTCCGTACCCTCAGGAAATTGTGCATCCGATCCCAATCCCAGCCTATTTGCCAAAGCAAGGGTAAAGTTTATTATCTGAGATGGAGCGAGAGACAATCTATGATCTGCAACCGATCCAGTAGGAGTGAAAGTTCTTTCCACAGAATATATTCTCATAAGTTTCTCAGATTCGTATACTCTCCTCTTCTCTCCAAACGCCCTAGCATAGCTGGTGGATCCGGGAAAACCTGCTAACGGATCTGCATCCAAAGTAACAAGAAGATCAACTGTAGATAAATCGTAATAAACATCTCCCCAGACACCAGAGACTTCATGCAAACCTTTAAAAATGTAAAAGCGGGAAAAAGGCTCATAAGTAACCCATCTAGCTCCTGGAAATCTTTCCAAAACTTTCCCCCATAACCACTTGAGTGAATTAGAAGAAGCAAAAGGAGTTATAACCCATATACCTCTACCATCTCGTAGTGTCTCAAGTTTCCCGTTTACGTAATTTTCAAAAGTTTTTCTAGTCCTAATAGTGTTGTTCCGGAAAAAGGTTTTCGTTCTATCAGGATCGTAAAGGTCGAGAATAGACGCTTGTGCAAAAAGAGTAGTAGCTCCTTTGGAAGCAGGATGAATCGGATTACCTTCTATTTTTGTAGGCCTACCTTCATGAGTCTCTACCATTAGTGGCTGAGCATAACCTCCAAAAGGAAAAGAGGTCATAAAAAAAAGAGGTACACCAGGTACTATATCTTCGGGTCTTTTAGCATAAGGAACTATCTTTTCAAGGGGCTGACGAGTACATGCTGTACCACCTAGAGCCCAAGCAGCTCCCATCAGTTGAAGGAATCTCCTTCTATCAACCTTTATCCCTTTTTTAGACATAACATCCTCCTATCTATGGCAAGTAGAGCAATCAACCTTGGACTGTACATTCAATTCATGAACCAATCTTATCTGTTCTTCAGAGAAATCCTTACCTGGTTGCCACGCAAGATCAAACACTTTATCGCGAGGACGCACATTTTTTACAGGATCGAAATGACACTCTAGACAGAAATCCATTTTCAGAGATGTAGCTTTTACAGTCATAGGCATTTTATCTACTCTACCATGACAGCTGACGCAAGATATGCCTTTAGCAACGTGTATACTATGATCAAAATATACAAAATCTGGCAAATCATACACCCTGGTCCACTCTACAGGCTCACCTGTTTCAAAACTCCTGCGAATAGGTTCAAGCATAGGAGCATCACTAAAGAGAACCTTATGACAATTCATGCATATCTCAGGCTCAGGTATTCCAGCAAAAGATGCCCTTTCAACTGTTATATGACAATAACGACAATCTATCCCTATCTCACCAACATGGTGGTCATGACTAAAAGGAACAGGCTGATCAAAACTCTGCCCTTGGCGAGTAACAAAAAGAGATCTATCTATCATCATAATAAGAAATACAAAGGAAGCTACAATAAATATCCCTCCAAATATAGTAAAACGCGCAAACGCATTGGTACTACGATGAAATATCTGTGACATACCTCCCCCTTTTAGTTAACCTAATTAACTTTACTCACTTCGTTCAACCAATATACCCCTCTCCCTTCTTGACATAATTATCATACAATTTATCTGCAAGCAACTAAACTAAAAGGTAGCATAGTTAATAAAAAAATGCTTAATACTTTAAGATATAGGAACTTTTAAATATTATGAAAAAATACTTGACCCTTACAAAAATAGGGATCACTTTAATGGTCACATTGGTCTCAGCGAGTGCTTACGTAGTTGCAGCAGACACGTTTTCGCTAAAACTGTTTATACCCTTAGTCATAGGTACATCAACGTTAGCAGCAGCATCGTCCGTTTTTAATCAACTTCTCGAGATAAAAAACGACAGACTTATGAAAAGAACCTCAAAAAGGCCTTTGGTACGTAATGAAATATCTCCCAAAAACGCAGCATTCATAGGATCTACCCTACTACTATGCGGTTTATATACTCTTTGGAAATATACAAATCCTCTAGCTTCTCTTATAGGAATATCTATATTTGTAGGATACATACTTATCTACACTCCTTTAAAGAAAAAAACATCTATCCACATACTACTAGGAGCAATAGCTGGAGCATCCCCACCTCTTATAGGCTGGAGCGTCGCTAAGGGAAAGATAGAAGTGGGAGGAATTATTCTGTTTGCTATCCTATTCTTATGGCAAATACCGCATGTAATAGCAATCACATACATTCATTGGGAAGATTACAAAAAGGTTGGAATAGCTACCCTTAATCCCTATTCTCGCTTTGCTAGCTTTCAAGCTACGCTCTATTCTGCATTACTATTACCGGTTATACTTTTATCTGTACTATTTCTAGAATTAAGTTTTATCTATCTTTGGATAGCAACCATAGCTACAATTATATTCACACTATATTCCTGGAACTTTTATGTCAAACCAACAACAGAAACTGCAAAAAAATTGTTCACCTCCTCTTTAGTATATATATCGATAATTATGGTAGCTATAATCGTAGATAATGTTATATAGAACGTTCATCTACCTCTGCATAATAATATATCTTTTCTCGTGCAAAAGAGAAATACCCTCTCTCTGGCCCTCTCCACATTTTATTTTAACAAGCGATAAAAACACTCACTTTGAATCCAACAAATTAAAAGGGGAAATATGGATAGCAGGTTTTGTTTTTACACGCTGTAAAAGTTACTGTCCAATAATCGTCTCAGAACTAAAGAAAATAGACAAACAACTTGATGGAAAAATAAATATAGTGCTATTTAGCGTAGATCCCGAATACGATACCCCATCCATACTAGCAAAATTTAAAGAGGACAATAATCTAAAAGACAATTGGATACTATTAACAGGCTCCGAGGATAATATAAAGGAGGTAGTAATAAACGGATTTAAGCTGGGAATAGGTACTAACAATGGAGAGCTTTTCCATTCAGCAAAAGTAGCACTTATAGATGAGGAAGGTATCATAAGAGGTTTCTACCAAACCACATCTAGAGATGAAATGGAAAAGTTAATAAAGGATATCAAAATCCTTGTAAATTAACTCCTTCCTAATTACCTCCGCAACCTGAAACCAACACTCGTCAATTACTGTAAAAGAGCATCTTTCCAGCAAAACAAAACGTACATATCTGTATCTGTTGACCCAACTCTCTGAAGAGGTATTATGCGGGGTTACTATAAAAAGCGTCCTCTCTTTGATTTTCTCTAAATAGCTAGAAGGATTGAACAAAATAAGATCCTTTAGAAACTCTCTGAATTTATCAAATTTGATATTTTTATTACCTTTTATAAAAGAGAGGTAAAGTTTTACTTCCTCCACCGTTAAAGAAATAGAGTTTTCTATCTCTTCAATTATCCGTTTTCTCTCATTTTCCCCCAGAAATTCCGCAGAAGCGGGAGGGTTAATAATGAAAAAGAAGGTAATATTATCCAATCTTTCAGAGAGTTCTAAAGCAACAACACTCCCCGAACCAAACGATACTACAGATAGTCCTTCTATATTAAGTTTTCGTACTAGATCCTCAATATCATCTGTACAACTATCAAGTGTTACGTCGTAGGAGTATACCGATGCCGACCCACCGTGTCCTACCATATCTACCGTCACACAGAAAAAGTCCCTTGCTAGTTCTTTAGCTAACCTATAGAAAAAACTGCTATCACTTCCAAGATCATGCAGAAAAAGCAGTACAGGGTTACCTCTTTTACCGAAAAAAGTGGCTCTAATTTTCTCTTTTCTCCTGGTAACAATGTAAAATTCTCTTTTGGCGTTTTTTCTGAAGAAAACCATAAGTTAAGTTGAGAAGAACTAACTCTTTTTTCTTTAGCTTAAAATGATTTCAAAATACGTCCACCTACCTTATACCTAAGTCGTTCCTAATAAGAGCTTTACGGACTTAATACTTTAAAACTCTAAAATCTTAAAATAGCACCTACTTTTATACCTTCTTTTTCCAGCTTTTCTTTAGCATCTTTACTTCTTACAAGTTCAACCAAAGAATTTTGCAATATAGCTTGTTCCAACGCAGCTTCCACTATATCGTGAATCTCTTGCATTTCTACACCGCACATTGGACATTTCAAAGTAACTGTAGATAAATACCCACATTCTCCACATTCGTAACCTTCAACGTAAAGAGGATCTCGAGTTATAAACCTATACACCTTCTTAAAGTAAAGAGATTCTAACGTCGATTCTAGTCCTCTACTACTTTCTTTTTCTGGAACTGAATTTATAAATTCATCTATTACTTTAATTTCACTGTCTCTTTCTATAAGTGCAAGTAAAGGAGTAATTTTTTCTTTCACTTCCGTCAAAGGAGCTGTTACAGAAACGGAGAAGTCTCCTTTGTAAGATTCAGATGCTTTTTTGCTTAAACGTTCTAAAAGTTCGCTTTTTACTTCAGGTGTAGAGGTTGAAAGTACAAAACCGTTAACCCCAAGCATATTTAAAAGAATATCTATAACCTTAGTGACGGCCTTAACATGCCAAATAACCTTTGCTTCTTCAAGTCCTGGGATCCTTACAACCTTAACTCCGAAATCTTTCCTCAGAACGTAATCTTCACTAATAAAACTTACAATTTCCCTCAATATACCTTGTTCACTTATTATAAAGCGTGCGTGTTCTTTACCAAGCAACAGTACTAAAATTCTTTCATACTCATCAAACAATCTCACTAGAGGTCGTATAAAAAAACTACCTTTTAGAACAACTCTATTCGGTACTTCCAACGGTAAAGAGAAAAAACGTTCCTCCTCTCCTATAAAGTAAGCTACTCCTCTCCCCAGCTTAGGCAAAGACAACTCTATAGTTCTTTCTACTCTCTTTAAAGTATCAAGTAGATTAACCTTTCTAAGAGTTTCTGATTCCACTTCGCCCTCTAATTTTTTAAATTCGTCCTTTAAAACTATCTTCCATCCTCCTTTAATTCGCATCTGAGGTGAGAGATCCAAATAAATGCTAATAGAATATGGATATTTATACTTACTCAAGTCCCGCAATATCTCTGGAGTTATTACCTCAGCCTTTCCATGTTCGAATATCTCAAGCTTTTCTATAATTTCATCGAGAGAAACATTTTTTTCACCTATCTTTATATACATTCCATCCTCCAAAATAATTTTTAGTTAACGTTTGATTGACTAGAGTTCTTCTCCTTACCCTCCCAGCTAGAGATCAGCTCTTTAATTCTAAGAGAAAAATCTATGCCGAACAATTTTTCCGTTGCCTGAACAACATCTCTAATAACTTCTTTTATTTTCTTGTCACCACTCCAATATTTTTCAACGAAGGGAAGAAGATCATCATCGAAAACGTGAGCCAAAACAGTTACTGCCAACAATAGGTCGTCCAAATAACCCATTCCTCCAACTATTCCCTCTGGGAATATATCGAACGGTATCATAAAGTAAGCTATAGCTCCACCTATTATAGCTCTAGTTCTATAAGGAACCTCTTTATCCAAAGATAATCTAACAAGCAAAACAAATATATCAGGTGCAACGAGAAGCAATTCAGCCAGCTTCCCCCACTTCTCACCCTTTTTATTAGCAAAGTCTACAACCTTACTTCGCAACTTATCGTAAAAACGTTGATACTTTTCTCCTTTCTCCATAATTAGTTCCTCCTTAGAAATTCTATAAGATCTTTAAGGTATTTGTCTTCCAGCGACGGGGAATACCCAAAGTTAGCTTCAACTACTACGGAGTTAATAGGCCAACTTAGAAAAAACACCTCCTTTTTCTCCTTTTCCCATTCTCCTCTACTCTCTTTTAAAAAAGGAATTCTCCATCTTCTTTCAAAGATAAGTTCAGGTTTCTTAGGATGTAAAGCCGCGACTCGTTTGCAAAACTCTCCTAAAGTTATATTGACGCCCCCAATCACGTATCTTCCACTACTAGCGTAATTAACTAGAAGGTGAGCAACATCGATCATCTCCAAAATATGTCCTATAGACCATACTTCATTCTTTCCTATATTAAGAAAACATTTTTTGTCACTTAGAGCTATCTTTCTTATAATTTCCATAAGAGGCCCTTTTCCTCTACCTTTGAGCGCTCCGTAGGGAAAACCTACGTGTACTAATGTGAATTTTCTACCTGCCGAGAGCATACTTATTAGTTTATTAGAAATCCTAAGATAATCGTCACGCCAATTTCCCTCGCTAGGAACCAGCATGGGTAGAGAATTTTGATCGAGAAGCTCAGATTCCTTTAAAGCTGGACCTATTCCTACGCACGACAGAAATATTGTCATCCTTTTACCCAACTTAAGAACTTCTTCAACCAGCGAAATTATAAAAGGAGTATCGTTGTAATAAGAAACTTCTATATCGTTCCAAGGTCCACAGAAGATAACAGAATCTATACAATTTTTTTTCAAAACACTCCCCAGATTTGCCAAATTTCCTTCCAACACAAAAAGATTAGGTATACTTACCTCCTTATTTTTTAATTCAGAACTAAAAATAGCAACTTCAAATTGAGTAATCAGCTTTCTGAGCAAAGCTCTACCGAAATAGGTGTAACTACCCACAAGAAGGTGCCTCATCTAAACGTTTCCTTTGTAGAACTCCCACAACTTTTGCAATCCTTCTTCCAGAGAAACTTTAGGAATCCATCCAAGAGAGAGAGCTTTAGAATTATCGCCTTTTATAACAGGTATATCCACAGGTCTAACTCTATTTCTATCTATTTCGATAGACGCAGTTATTCCTGAAATAGAAATAAGTTTATCGAGAACCTCCGCTACAGAATACACCTTACCAGAACAAACGTTTAGAACTCTAAATTTGTCACTCATAATAAACCTACATATAGCTTCTACAGCGTCGCTTATATAGACAAAATCACGCTTTGGAGACAAGTTACCTACCTTTATAACAGGTTTTCTTCTTCCCACATATATTTCCATAAGTTGCCGTGCAAAATTGGGAATAGCAAACTTTTCACTTTGCCCAGGTCCAAAAACGTTAAAAAGCCTAACAACTCTCCCACCTGTGTCTAAAACCACACGCTCTGCACAAGCTTTAGTAATAGCATAGGGAGAGGAGGGTAGCAAGTTTGTCTCTTCTCTAAGATTGAGATCACCATGATTTCCATACACTTCAGAAGAAGAAATAAATACAAAGCTTGTGTTTCCTAAACAATCAAGGAGATTAACGGTACCTTCAAAATTAACCACATAGTAATCGCTTAAATTTTTCCATGAACTTCCAACATGGGAAAGAGCAGCACAATGAACTATAATATCAAAACCTGAAATAATACTCTCCAATTGACCGCTTTTCCTTATATCAAGTTTCAACTGACCAATATCTGGGGGTAAATTTACTTTATTATTGAGATAACTACCAGATACTTGAAAACCTTTATCCAATAAAGAAAGCGCTAAATGTCTCCCTATAAAGCCACTTATCCCAGTTATAAAAACTTTTTTCACCGCTTCTTTACAACAACTTGTAATTTCTCAACCCAGTAATTAAAAGTGTCTTTTAAAGTAGTATCAAAATCGATCTCAGGTTTCCATCCTGTATCTTTATGAAATTTGGAGTAATCTCCTACAAGCCTCATTACATCTGATGGTCTTTCTCTTTTTGGGTCTCTTTCTACCTTAACATCCAATCCGCTTATCCTTATCAATCTATCAAGCACTTCCCTTATAGAGTACCCTTTGCCGGAGGCTACGTTATACACTTCTCCAGGTTTTCCTCTAGAAACTGCTAGGTAATATGCCCTAACCATATCTCTTACATCGGTAAAGTCCCTCACTGCGTCCAAATTTCCAACTTTTATAACAGGAGGCGCATAACCAAGCTTAATAAGAGCTAGCTGTTTAGCAAAGTTAGAAACAACAAAAACTTCGCCTCTTCTAGGCCCAGTATGGTTAAAACCACGCGTTCTAACTATTTTCATGCCGTAACTTTGAAAATATTGATATCCCATATAATCCTGAGCTACCTTAGAAACCGCGTAAGGTGATAGAGGCCTCAAAGGATTTGTTTCTTTAATAGGTATCTCACTCTCAAGTACCAATCCATACTCCTCACTCGAACAAGCTATTTGAATTGTAGGATCTAACCCCAATATCCTTACAGCTTCAAAGAGATTTATCTGTGCTATTACATTCGCATTGAAAGTATAAACAGGCATTCTCCAACTAGTAGGCACAAAACTTTGAGCAGCCAAATGGAATATGTAATCAGGTTTAGAAGATTTAAGAGTTTCCAAAACCGAATTAAAATCTGTTAGATCGCATTCAAAAAGTGTTAATTTATCTAAAATCTTTAATATATTATCCTTCGGACTTCTCCATCTAGAAATTCCAAAAATCTCTATATTTGGATAATTTTCAAGCAAAAACTCAGCTAAATGAGAACCTGCAAAACCAGTTATTCCAGTTATAAGAGCCCTTTTTTTCATTCCCACCTCCTCAATAAAAGATCAGCTAAACCCAATTTCCAAGATTCTACTTTTCTACCGACCAAACGTTCAAATTTAACAGTAGATAGTGCAGAAAAAGCAGGCCTACGAGCAGGACGTTTTACCTCCTCTGTAGTAGCAGGTATCAATCGTCTAGTAAGACCCGCAAATTCTTTAATCTCTTTAGCAAAAGAGTACCAGCTAACACTCGGTCTATTAGCGTAATTAACTATCCCACTTACATTTTGTTCTGTAAGTTCTAAAATAGCTTTCGCCAAAAATAAAGTATATGTAGGTGTACCTACCTGGTCATCCACAACCCTAAGAGGCTCTGCTCCATCCCGCAACAGACGCAGCATAGTAAATACAAAATTTTTACCGTACGGTCCAAACAGCCAACTAGTTCTAACAACGAGATTTCCCTCCACTTTAAGAGCCTCTTTCTCGCCTAAAAGTTTAGACTCACCGTATACAGATAAAGGATTAGGAATATCGGTTTCAACATAAGGGGATCGTTTACTCCCATCAAATACGTAATCTGAAGATATATGAATCAACTTAATTCCTCTCTCCCTCAACGTTTCTGCCAATATACCAACAGCTGATCCATTAACCTTTAAACATAAATCTCGATCTTTCTCACACTGATCAACTTTAGTATACGCAGCACAGTTAACAACAACATCGGGCCTGAAACAATCTATCCACCACCTTAACGTAGAACGATCCTCTATAGGGAGCAAAAAACGAGGCAATGCTAAAACTACATAGTTTCTCTCTCTAGCCACCAACCGCAAAGCGCTTGCCAACATACCTGAGCCACCCGTTACCAATAAACGTTTCATGGTATTTCTACCCCACTATGATCCCCTAAAACTAATCTAAGAACAGCAGGAGTCCTTTCTTTTTTCCTTATAAAAACTTCTTTGCCTAGAACGGAAGAATCTATTCTATAAGGAATATTTTCTACTACAGTTTTTTCCATTATTATAGAATTCTCAACTTCACAACTTCTTATAAATGTAGTATCCCCGATCGACGTATAAGGACCAACAAATGAATCTTTGATAACAACTCCTTCCCCTACTACAACCGGTCCCCTTATTGTAGAGTTTATTACTCTACTATCCTTTCCTATATGTACCCTACCTTCTATTTTAGAACTTTCTATACTACAATCACCTATAGATCTTTGTAAATCATCAAGTATTATCCTATTAGCCTCAAGTAGATCATCTACCTTTCCCGTATCTTTCCACCATCCCTTTACCAATTGGTAATCTACAATAAAACCTTTATCTATTAGGTATTGAATAGCATCTGTAATCTCCAATTCACCTCTAAAAGAGGGTTTTATGTTATCTACAGCTTCAAATATAAAAGAATCGAACATATAAACTCCTACAAGGGCTAAATTGCTGGGTGGTATTTTTGGTTTTTCAACCAGACGTATCACCTTACCATCTTTAACTTCTGCAACACCAAAATGTTGAGGTTCATCGACCTCTGCCAAAAGTATAGTAGCGTTACTGTTAGATGATACAAATCGTTCTACTATCTCTTTTACCCCGCCAGAAAGTAAATTGTCACCAAGATACATAATAAATTTTTCGTCGCCCAGATATTCTTTACTCACTTTAACAGCATGAGCTAAACCCAAAGGTTCCGGTTGTCTTATATATGTAATTTTTGCTCCGAACTTACTCCCATCGCCAACAGCATCTCTTATATAACGCTCCGTGTCTCCTACTACTATCCCTATATCTTTTATCCCTGCCTCTACTATCGATTCTATACCGTAGAACAACACAGGTTTATTTGCTACAGGTACAAGTTGTTTCGCATAAGTATGAGTAAGAGGACGCAAGCGGGTACCTTTCCCTCCAGATAAAATAAGACCTTTCATTACCAACCTCCACTCAGATCGATAAAACTACCTATGTTCTTAAGATCTACACCCAATATCCAGTCCCTCCTCTTACCTACTGAAGTAAACGTTTCATACATTTCTAGATTTATAGTGTAACAGCTCCCTTTCAAAGCGATCAGATAGCGCTGATTCCTAAATTGCGAGTTTTTTATATCGTAATTTATGCTGGAACGCAGGGAGAAGTTCTTACCGCTATAAGCAAAAGTCAAGTTGGCATGGTTGCTTAAAACTGTTCCGTCTAAAGTTGAATATCTCGGAAGCCAAGAGCCACTCAAAGATAGATTATTTATATTAGTAGCCAGCGTAAGGCGTATCGAAGATATCCTGCTGCCTAGCAAGCTATATGTAACATCGCCACGCAATCTGAACCTGTTACTAGGAATAATTCGTACAGAAGCGTATAAAGGACTCAGATGACTCTTTTTATCACCTACTATCTCTAAATATTTATCCCGATCGAGAGAAAGAAAACGAGATAAAGTAAAAGAACCAACCTCCTTACCGCTTCTGTTACCCTTTTTAAAAAGAAATCTATTTACTATAGAGAATGCTACACTATTCTTACTCCGTATAGTATCCACTTCATCAAACACAGGAACGATATCACTATTTTCAAAGTCAGAAACGAACTGGTACTCTAGACGCGGTTCTATAATATGCTTGAACTTTTTATCCTCCCTTACAAAGATCTTTGAAAATAGAGGACCTATTACGTTAAGTTTCACAAAATTAAGTTGTCTTTTAACACTTTGTTTCTGTAATTTTCTCTCACCTTCTACAGAAACCACCGCACTGTCCCATAAAGTTACATGAGTACCCAGATCCAAATTAAGAGAAAGCCACGGAGCAGGTGCCCACGGAAAACGTAGATTCGGTGATAGGTAGAGCCTATTAAAGCTTCCCGCGTAACTACCAGGACGATCTACTTCCAATCTGTGCAAACCAGTAAAAAGGGAAAAATAACCGTTTAACCAATCAACATCTTTGGAAATAATTGAAAACTCTACTTCAGGTACTTGAGATAGTACTAAAGGTTTATCTCCGTATAGAAAGGTTTTTCTGTTATCAACCTGAATCTTAAAATTGTAAACATCTTTATTGAACTCGTAGTATCCCACAGAATAAACACTACTTCTACTACGTTTTCTTAGCTCACGCTCAAAATCGCGGAAAAAGAAGAAGTCGGAGTAATCTTCAAGGTATAATACTACCTTAGCATTTTTGAGTGTTGTTTCATGATTTAGCAAATATTTCCATCTGCTAGTCCCGTAAGGTTCTTTTACATAATAAGCAATAAACTGCCCAGACGTGTTAGCGGAGGGTGTATACCTATATTCCAATCCGGAAGCCAAGAAATTCTCGGAATATAGATCTACAAAGAAAGTTGCATCGTAGCTACGCGATATAGCCCAATAATAAGCAAGACCAAGGCGATAACCCTTATCGCTAGAGTTACCTAATTTAGGAACCAGAAATCCTGAACTACGTTCTTGTTTTGCAGGCCATATTAAATAAGGAATATACCCTACAGGGATTCCTCGGACTTTCATCACAACGTCTCTGGCTCTTGCGTAACCGCCCAGGTCTACGTTAGCTTTTCTTGCATGAAAACTCCAACTCGGTACTTCTCCCTGACAAGAGGTAAACTCTCCTTTTGAAAAGGAATAATACTCCTCTCCCAATTTTTCTACTTCATGACCAGAAAAGTAGTACTCTCCTTCCAACTCTGCTCTTGCGGAAATAAGTTTAGCGGTTTTTTCTTTTAAATTAACTACTCCGCGGGCAGCAACCATCCTATAAGGACCTTGATCAACGATAACGTTCCCTTCTACAAATACTTCGGAATTCTCTTTATTAAGAATTATCTTTTCAGCTTTTAGAACTATATCTCTGTAGTAGAGTTCAACACCTTTGTCTAAAATTACTCTATCTTTATCATACGATATACTTCCTTCTACACTACCTGTAACTATGCTTCCATCTTCCAAAGCTATATTAAACTCTATAGGTTTGGGAGAATACAACGATATATAGTTAACTGTAAGTAAAGAAACTATCAACCAAGGAACCATTACTACTCTACTTCTACAAGAAGAGCTAAGGCTTCTCCGCCACCTATACAGATAGAGGCTACACCGCGTTTTTTCCCCAATCTCCTTAAAGCGTGTATAAGAGTTACAACTATCCTAGCACCAGAAGCTCCTATAGGGTGTCCCAAAGCTACTGCTCCCCCATGTATATTCAGTTTCTCAAGAGGTATATCTAGTTCTTTAGCTGCCACTAAAGCAACTACTGCAAACGCCTCGTTAATCTCAAACAGATCTATATCTTTGATGCTTAATCCTCTCTTGGAAAGAAGTTTACTTATAGCTTTTGCAGGTGCGGTAGTGAACCATTCAGGTGCTTGGGAATGGCTAGCAAAATCCACTATGGTGGCTAATACATTAAGTTCACGTTCTCTAGCAACATTTTCGGAAGTAATAAGTAACGCAGCCGCTCCATCATTAATTTTAGACGCATTACCAGCTGTAATTGTTCCTTCCTTTTCAAAAACAGCTCTAAGAGACCTAAGCTTAGATAAATCTACTCTAAAAGGTTCTTCATCTTTATCGACCAGCTTCTCTTCCTTTTTATCCTTAACCTTAATATGCACTATCTCGTTAGAAAACCACCCCTTCTCGGTAGCTTCTCTTGCTCTTTCGTAACTCAATAAAGCAAAATCATCTTGTTCATTCCTAGAAATGTTGTACTCACGCACACAAATTTCAGCACAATTACCCATATGTTTATTACCATAAGGATCCCACAAACCGTCGTGGATCATAGAATCTATCAAGTCAAAATTCCCCAACCTATACCCTTTTCTAGAGTTGAGCAATATATGAGGAGCCCTAGACATACTTTCCATTCCACCTGCTACTACAAAACTGTAGTTACCTACTCTTATGTCGTTAAAAGCCATTATTATTGTTTGCATACCCGATCCACATACCTTATTGACAGTAACAGCAGCAACTGAGCTAGGATACCCAGCATAGATAAGAGCTTGGCGTGCTGGTGCTTGGCCAACTCCGGCAGTTAAAACCTCTCCCAGGTAAACCTGATCTATCTCCTCAACACCAACGTTTTGTTTTCCAACTAAAGTCTCTAAAAGCGGAGCAGCGATCTTAGGTGCAGATATGGAACTTAAATTGCCAAGAAATGAACCTATAGGACTCCTTAAAGCTTCCACAACCACAACCTTCTGCATTAAAAATACCTCCTTTTAAGGTTTATCTATCTTGAAGAGATGATACCATATTGGTATGAGATTTTTAGCAATAGATTTCGGAGAAAAAAGAATAGGGTTAGCCATATCGGATCCTGAAGGCAAATTTGCTATACCTTTAAAAACTATTAAAAACGACAAAGAAACTTTTATTAAAATTTCAGAAATAGCAAAAG
>JALWYX010000038.1 GCA_027078415.1 Thermoanaerobaculia bacterium | reverse complement strand
TCATTAGATTATAACGTAATGCCAGAAGAATTTTTAAAAAATATAAAAAAGTATAGTACTTCATTTTATAAAGCATTAGGGCAATCTGTATATGAATTAGCAAAAATAGCTTATGACCCTGAGAAAGTTTCAGACCCTAAAACAGCGTGGGAAATATTGAAAGTGTTTCTTTCAATGACTGATAGAAAAGATAAAGTAGAACGTTTAGACCAAATAATAAGTGATTATGAAAATTTAAAGAAACAATATGAAAATTTAAAAAAACTACAATCATTTGTTAAAAAACAACAAAATGAAGATGAAGATATTGAAAAGCTAAAAGAGAAAGTAGAAGAGTTAGATCATGAGATAAGAACATATATAGCTCAGATTTTTAATTTAGAAGAGTATAACGATTGGATAGATTTAACAGGAAATAGTATAAACCCTCCTTCTGATAATAGAGGAGGTTCAAGTATACTTGAGATGTATGCATGTTCTTTTAAAGATAATAAGTTCAAAAGGTTAAATGTTAAAACAGATAAGGGAGTTTATTTATCTCATATTGGAGTTCCTAATGTAAGGGCTACTACAGGAATAAGATTTATAGGTAATGTTAAATATAGTGATATTCCAGATGAATTCTTTGGTAGAACCGTATCTGGAAGAGTTATAGATAATAGTGGTAATAGCGTTATTACACAAGTATGTTTTAAAGCAGATTATGAATATGGTTGTGAAAATAGAAAATCAAGATGTGTATTTACAGATCAAAATGGTTATTTTACGTTATATAGATTGCCACATGGCAAAGGTAAAATAGATTTGTATAATTTAAAGAAACCCCAATTAATAGCGAGTAGAAAAAGGTACAGATGTAAGGCGGATTGTTGAAGACATAGCCATAGCTATCTCGAAACGATCCAACGAAGCAGGTGTACCTTTTTCTACTTGAGCGAAGGGAGACTTAAAATAATACCAATTACTGCGTTAAAAGCACTTGAAGCTACTAGTAGCTCCTGCGTGCTTTCGCCTTGTACTTAGCATCATTTTCAGTCTCTATTAATTGGGGTTTCTTTTGGATAGGTACTTAGAGCAAGAGCGCTTTGCGCATCGCCCTCTCCAGCTCCTTTTTATCATGACGTTGTCCTAAAAAGAGCCAGGCTGCCAGCACACCTTGGCCAAGCAGCATATCAGCACCGTCTTTGTAGGGAATGGAGCGCTTTTTCGCCTCTTGCAAGAAGAGGGTAAGTCTGCCGTATATCGCATCAGCGGCATAGCGAGTATTTGACAGGATCGCCTCTATAAGCTCCTTAGGAGCTGGGAGGGCGTTATCTTCAAGTCCTGCACTTGTCGTGTTTACTACAAGGTCGAAAGAGCTGTTTTGAAAGTTCTCCCACGTATAGCGCGTTACATCGAGACTTGCAAACTCCTCAAGACGTTTTTGCGAGCGGTTGAGGATGGATACTTCCATCCCTTCATCCAAAAACTTCTGTACAAGCGCCTTCGCCGTTCCGCCTGCTCCCAAAACGAGGATGCGTTTGATATCCGTAAAT
>JALWYX010000037.1 GCA_027078415.1 Thermoanaerobaculia bacterium | reverse complement strand
ATTTAGAGGTTTTTATTTTTTTGGTACCATCGAAGATAAGCAAGTAGTAATCCCCAGGTGCCATCTTGTCTATGAGGGCTATTCTACCATCCGCAGATATTAACACAGGTCTGTGTGGTAGGATAGGGCCAACTACGTTTTGACACGATTTTTCTTTATACGAACATATAAAGAGTCTAGCAGGCGATGTATAATCACCGTTTAGGAAATTTACCACTTTATCACTTAAAACAACTAACTTACCTGTTTTTTCCAACTTTATCTCTATAGGTTCTTCTGTGTATTCTAAAGCTTTAAAAGCTCCAAACGATACTGACTCTCCCCTACCTAAAGCTCCTATGATCAACTTGCTACCATATAATACCTCTAAATCAAAAGTTTTGGTTTTGTTTTTTCCAACATTAATATATTTAGAGTCAGAAGTAGAGTAGATAGAATACGCAGCAAGACTAATCCTCTTTATTTCCTTTGGATAATCATGCAATTTTACTTTTACTTTTGATAGTTTACGTAACTCCACCTCTATACTATCTGTTGTAGGTGTTATATCTTGCATAATTTCCACAACTTCTCTTTCACCGTTTATTTCACCTCCTACAGCAACAAGGTAAACGGAATCCTCTGCTGGTAGTAATACCTTAAGTTCATTTGAAGGTGTCTTAAAAAACTTTATTGCATGAGCACGGACAGAAGGAAATATGCCACCAGCTTTAACATATATAAAATCGTATTTCTTTTTAGTCCGGAAAGTAACGGTCATATCTTCTGGCACCTCCGGAGTAACCTCTTGATAATCTGGACTATCCTCCTTAACACGTACCTTTCCCAAATAGATAGAACGGGTATTGTATAAGAATTTACGAGCTTTTTCTTCATCCATCATGTACTTGTACGCCTTGTGGGGATTCATTGTTATCGCAAATTTTGCTGTGCAAGGTAGGTATAGTCTAAAGTTTGCTTTCCACATATTCTTTACCTTTTTAAGTTCCCCTAACTGTCCATACCCTGCAAACTCTTCACACCAAAGTCTAATTACAGGTTCGTGTTGGGAACCTATAGGTAACTTTTTTAAAGCTATAACCAACGTTTTATCTATAGTAGGTACTTCTAAGGAGACGTTATCTCCCTCTTCAAGCATTACTACACCAATCTGCGGATTTGTTGTCTCAGGAACAGCTAAAGAACCCTTCTTATACAGTGGCATAGGTAACTCTAGTGCTACTATGTATATCCCTTCCTCTAAGTTCTTAAACTCTATTATCTTCTGATTAGCTTTTCTATCTTTTATAACCTTAGGATCTATACCTTTGTTACCTTTTATATAAACAGGTATCAATTTCACTTTTACAAAATCTGGAGGATCCTCACTACCTGTAATATACACAGTTATAGATGATTCTCGAGTAAACTCAATAGTTCCTATATCAACAAAATCTTCTCCCTCCTTACCCTTTAAATCTAAAACAACTATCTCTTGTCCTAAACCTTCCACATTTATACCCAACCCAGCTTTTATAACAGGCATCCTTACCCTAAAGTTTCCTTTCCTATCAGTTGTAGATACAAATTCTTTTATAA
>JALWYX010000036.1:14238-18850 GCA_027078415.1 Thermoanaerobaculia bacterium | reverse complement strand
TTTTTTGTTTTTTTTTATTTCTCAATTTGTTCTTTGAGTCTTTGCACCGTTTCTGAGAATGAAACTTTCTCATAAATCCCTTGTTGCAAAAACGAGTTTATATCGTTTATCTTATCTATAGCTTCATCTACAATAGGATCACTCCCTCTTTCGTAGGCTCCTATCATTATTAAATCTCTATTATTTTCATATGCAGCTACTAAAGATTTTAGTTTTTGGGAGGCTTTGTAATGGGACTTTTCTGTTACTGCAGTCATTACTCTGCTAGCACTCCTCAATATATCTATAGCGGGATAGTGACCTCTACTGGCTAATTTGGATGATAAAATTATATGTCCGTCTAAGATAGATCGCACCTCATCTGCTACAGGTTCATTCATGTCGTCTCCTTCTACTAATACCGTGTAGACTGCTGTAATGGAACCTTTATCGGAGTTTCCTGTTCTCTCTAACAATTTAGGTAGTGTGGCAAAAAAGGAGGGAGGAAACCCCGCTCTAGCAGGAGGTTCTCCTATTGCGAGTCCTACTTCTCTTTGAGCTCTAGCGAATCTGGTTACTGAATCCATCATAAATAGCACTTTTTTTCCTTGGTCTCTGAAAAACTCTGCAATAGCGGTAGCTACATAAGCTGATTTCAGCCTTATAAGGGACGGCTTGTCTGAGGTGGCTACCACTATTACGGAACGTTTCATTCCTTCTTCTCCCAAACTTTCTTCGATAAAATCTCTTACTTCCCTTCCCCGTTCTCCTATTAGACATATTACGTTTATCTCGGCTTCTGTATTGCGAGCTAACATACCAAGCAAAGTAGATTTTCCTCCTCCGGCTGCAGCAAATATTCCTACTCTTTGACCTTCCCCCATTGTTAAAATGGCATCGATAGCTTTTATTCCGCTTTCAAAATGGTTAATAATCCTTCGCCTCTTTAAGGGATCTGGAGGAGGAGAATAGACAGGATAGGTGTAGGGCAAGAGAGGTGGTGGTAGCCCATCTATAGGATTTCCTAAGCCATCTAACACTCTACCAAGTAACTCATTGCCTACTTTGACCTCTAAAGATCTCCCACTAGGTATTACTTCACTATCTGGACCTATCCCTTCAAGTTCTCCCAACGCCATAAGAAATACGTCAGATCCGCTAAATCCTACAACTTCAGACTTTATTAATTCATCCCTTAAAGGTGTTTTTATATGGCAAAGTTCTCCTATTCTTACTCTAGGGACTTTTGCCCTTATAACCAATCCTGTAACTTCAGTTACTCTTCCTCTAACTTCTACGGTACTGATTTTTTCTATCTGTTCTAACGCTCTGTCTAAGGTTTCTAGAGTTAACTTCATAATAAACCGAGGTTCCTTTTAAGAACTTTTATCTGAGTCTCTATGCTAGCGTCTATTATTCCATTTTCACTCTCTATCCTACAACCTCCTGTAGGAAGCGAAGGGTCGGATATAACTACTACTTTTTCCCATTTGCTGTCTTTTGTAGTGATAGAATGGACAAGTTGCTCCACTTCCTCCTTGTATATAGGTGGTACGCGTATAAAGAGTTTTTTAGCTGATAAAACTCTAGCTGACTCTAGGGTCTCTTTTACTAAGGGTAAAATTTTGCTCCTGTCTGTTTCCAATTCGGTTCGTATTATTTTCTCTGCTATCTTTACTGCAAGTAGTACCAGTGTACGTTCAAACTGTTCTCTCTCTCTTTCATTTTCTGCTAGCAATTCTAAAAGTTTTTCTTCAAATTTTCTAAGTCCTTCTATTTTACCTTCTTCATAAGCTTTGCTTTTTATCTCTTTTGCTTCTTTTTTAGCTTTGGATAGAATGGTGTTTGCTTTTTCTTGCGCTTCCGCTATTATTTTTTTAGCTTCTTCAGTAGCTAGTAAGACTTCACGTTTTAAAATTTTGTTTTCCTCTTTTTTAAAAACTTTAGCCATTTTCCAGTTCCGATAGTACTATTTTAATCCATTGCTCTACTTTTAGAGGATCTAATGTTGAAGAAATGTTGTCGGCGGTTTCTTTTTCAAATATATCTATAACGTTTTTATCGATCGCAAATTTGAATCTTTGGAATTCGGTATTAGCTTTTTTATGGTGATAATATATACCTAGGGAGTATACTCCAAACACTGTTACTGTTTGTTTTAAAGGTGTGTTTTTGGACTTGTCCCATAATTGTTTTATGAAAGTATCGTCTGCGCCTTCACCGCTTGCTACCAATTTGATAAGGAACTTACGGGGATTTTCCGGCACGCTAAACACGTAGGAGGGTACCTCTGAAGAATCGGTATTGCGCAGTATTGCTGCGAAAGGGAAGAACCCTAGATATATGGTTAATCGTTGTGCCGAGATTAAATCTAACAAGGATATCTTTTCTATTATTTTGGAAATATTTCTATTTTCTTGTGGCGGAGCTAAGGGATAATCTGTTTTTGTTATTAGATAGCTTTCCCAAATTTCTTTTATATAGTTAGGTAGCGGATGTGGTAAAGCCCAAACTGTTCCCATAGGCAATTTTGTAGCAATGGTTGACGATAAAACTTTTGCTTCTTCCTGTGGAAGGGAATAGAGCAAAAAATTGATAATAGTTGTATCGTAAGGTAAAGAATCTTTTATCCAACTTGGATCTATCCGTGCTAATGGTAGTTTACCACTTTTTAAGCGTAAAGTGTTGATTATCTCTTTAACCTGTACACTGGAAGAAACTTCAGATATTTTTTGTATTTTCTCTATTATCCCATTCCATTCTTCATACATTACCCAGCTCTTTTCTGTTCAAGAGCTTTTTTCTCAGCTATTCTTAACTTATTTTGCAGTTCCTCTATATGCAGTTTTAAAGAGATATTCATTTTACTTGTAAGGTAAAGCATTACGCTTAGCCCTATGATTATACCAAGTGCGACAACACCGTATATTTTTAGCATAGTTAAAGAGCTTCTATCTATAATAAGTCCTCCTACCTTAACTATATCTGCTCTACCTGCTTTACCGGTTTCAACTAGCGGTGACTGTTTAAATACAACCGCCACGTTTTGCGGTTTTAATCCTTCCAATCCATTACTTACCAATTTTTTCACTTCGTCAGGGGTGAAAGGCGGAGAAGAGCCGGAGTATTCTACAAATACGGAAGCTTTCGGAGGTTCCGTTTGTTCTTCTCCAGGTTTCTCTTCTGGCATAACTATGTGTACCCTGGCGTCTATTACACCGTCAGCTTGCTCCAATGTATATGCCAGCTCTCCTTGTATAGCTTCTAAAAATAGCGCTTTTTCTTCAAGTGGAGTAGATACAAGCTTACTTTTTCCGAAGATATCTTTTAATCTACGCTCCTTCTCACGAGGCAACTTGTATTTGGTAAGAAGCGCCCATGCCTTACCTTCAAATCCTGCGGATACCGATACGTTCCATAGATTTTTTTCGGGATCTTGAAGAACCTTAAACGCGTCTATTCCGTGTTCGTGTAGGATACTTACTATCCTGTTTGCTTCATCTTCTGGTATAGAGTGCACTATAGCTTGTTTGCAACCAATAGTAAGGAATAAAAATAGAACTCCTACTATTTTCTTTAGTTGCATCCCTGAAAGTTATTATAATAGTTTAAATCTGCTGTTGTAAGAGCTGTTTTACGTTTGAGACAACTTCTCCTACAGCTTTCGTAGTTACTTCTATTTTTAAGGAAAGTTGATGCACCTCTTGCTGTAATTTTATAAGTTCAGCAGGCGAGAAGGTTTTACCACTTTCTATTTCTTGGATTATCTGTTTAAGTTTCACTTGATCGCTTTTTAACCCTTCTATCATTTTAGCAGCTGATTCTATTTTATTTATTTGAGGAATATCTTTTTGGGTAACTTTAATCTCTGGTTTTTGTTCTATTTTGTTGTTTCCTTGTATTTCTGGTTGTTGTAGTTTATTTTGGGCAGCCTCAAGCGCTTTTTCAAAGGATTCTACCGTCGATCCTATCTTTTCGATGTTATTTTTTATCTGGCTTGCTATGAGATTGGTACTTCCTACTTTCATAGTTTACCCTCGCGTAAATAATCCTTTTTTATGCCCTTCTTGCAGAGCTTTAGCAAAGTCTCGTGCGGCGCTGTCTTTGGATTTAACAGCTTCTGAGAGCAATTTTTCTGCTTCACGGAAACGTTTTGTAAACAGATATAGCTCTGCTAGAAAAGCTTTTGCCAGATCAAAGTCTTTCGATTTTTTTATCAATTCTTTGTAAATGTTTTCCGCTTCTTTAAATTTCTCTTGGGCAAAAAACAGCATGCCTTCCAGAAGACCGACATTCCGGTCTTCTGGAAAGGCACTCTTGAGCCCTTCAACGATAACTTTGGCCCTCTCTAGTTCGCCGCTGCGCATCGAGTAAAGAGCCACCTCACTTAGCAATGGAACGATTTGCTCAAGTGTATTTCTATCCATCATCTTCAACCTTATGCTCTTATATTTCTTATTGCGCTCATGGAAGCTTGGTGGCGTGTAGTTAAGATATTACTCAAAGTAGTAAATGCGCGTGCTTCCGATTGCATCTCGGCCATCATTCTAAGATAAACCATCATCTCTTCTCTCATTTGGGCTCTGTCCACTCCTGCGCCTTGCTCGAAAGAAGAGATGTTATCTTGAGCAGA
>JALWYX010000036.1:0-14228 GCA_027078415.1 Thermoanaerobaculia bacterium | reverse complement strand
TTTATATTTTCTCTAAAAATTTTATAACTTCTTTTATAGCAAGTTCTACTTTGGAATTGTTAATATTTCTAGCTATTTTTTGCAATTTTCCTATTTGCTCAACTTTTTCCCTCTTCGAGAGTTTTTCAAATTCAGCTAGCGTGGGATACTCTTTAAACCTACTCATCTATGCTTCTCCTTTAGGCTCAGAGGTTTCTTCTAACCCAAGTTCTTCTAACATCTTCATTCTTTCTTCGATATCCTTGAGAGCATCTTCTCCTTTTTCCTCTACTTCTTTAGCTAATGTAGCTACGATAGCGGAAAGAGCACGCGCCCTGTTGGCAAAAGGATCCTTCCCTTCGGGATCCAGAGATACCGCTTTTTCAAACATCTTTAACGCTTCCTCAAGATTACCCTCGTGCAGATAGATCTCTCCTAAATAAGCTAGCGCCGCTGTATCTTCGGGATCGAGCTTTAAAGCGTAAAGGAGTTCTACTTTAGCCGCATCTTTTAAATCTTTGTGAAAGTACAGCGTACCTAGTACCGTATGTAAATAGGGATTTTGAGGATCTAACACCACCAATCCTTCCAGTATAGTTTGCGCTTCATCCATCTGACCTTTATCTGCTAAATCTCTTGCGTATAACGCAAGAGCCATTATCTTCTGCTCATCCATTTGCAACGCTTCTTTAAAAGTCTCATGCTCTCCCAATAACTCTTTTAAGGTGCTTACCAACTCTTGATGAGTCTTCATAATCTCCTCGTTGTTTTGCTGTTTCTCTTTACTCATTTTGTTCCCTCCTTTCGCTATATATTTGGCGTTTTTTCTTCTTTGAGAAGTTCATTTTTGTACCATTCAAAAGTTTTTGCTAATCCTTCCTCTATTTTCCACTTTGCGTTCCACTCTATAAGTTCTGCAGTTTTGTCAACATCAGCGGCTTTAACCTGTTCTAAGGGCCTATCGGGTAACGTACCAAAAGGAGGTCTTTCCTCTACATTAGCTAATTTGTAAATAAGCTCTACGATCTCTTTTACTTTGTAAAGTTTCCCCGAACCTATATCTATTCTTTTTCCTATTATCCCCTCTTTTTGAGCTATTATCATTAATGCATCTATAAGATCATCTATATATATCCAGTCAACAGGGCGTTCTCCCGAAGAAAACTTGGGTGTTACCCCTTTCAAAAGAGATACTATAGTATAGGGTACCAGTTTCGATAAATCCTTTTGCCCTGGACCGTATACCATAAAAATTTTACAGAAAACTACTGGTGTTTTATAAAGAGCTAAAAACATCTTTGCGTACCCGCTAAGAGCCCATTTAGCTGCAGCGTAAGGAGAGGAGGGCGTAGTGATAGGATCCCCACTATCAGGCTCCTCCATCGAACCTGCTAGAATTATCTTTTCTACGTTTTGAATTTTACTTAAAGCGATAAGTAAATTTAATCCTCCCTCTAAATTTGCCTTAAAGGTAGGTAATACGTTTTCCAATTCTCTTTTCCCAGTTACTTTGCTAGCTAGATGAAATACTATATCAGGTTTTGTTTCTTCTACTAACCTTTTAACCTCATCGAATCGGGTTAAATCTACACGTACCCACCGTACTCCCTCTATCTCTTCAGGTGATGAATGAAAGTAAGTTGCAACTGTGTTATATCCACTTGTTAACAACCTTCTTACCAGGTGTGACCCTATAAATCCACTCCCTCCAGTTACTAAAACTTTTTTTTGCACTACAATTACAAATTTATCATAAATTCGCTTTTTTGAAAGCTTAAACAATTTTCGGGTATTCCTAAGTCGTATATAGGAGTTTGCGAAACTACAGCTCCTTCAACTGGTATAGATGATTGCATAAATAGTTCTCCTATATGTATTTCCTTTTCTGTTACTTTTGTCTTCTGCTGGTATAAAGTAGGAAACTCTTTTAAAAACCGTGGAGGAACAAGGGCAAAACCCCAGGTATATTTTAAATTTGTCGATTTAGGTTTGATCTCTATACTTTTTACACGCGATCCGTTATCAATTTCTACCATATCTACTTTGTCAGGAGATATTGGAGGGAATAGGGCTAAATATATATTTTCTTTGCAAAAAGAGACTCTTTTTATAAACTTCTCAACGGCTATCTGAGGCGCAAACGCTATATCTGGGAATAGTAATAGTACCCAGCTGTCATAAAAAAAGTCGATCGTTTTTAGTAGAGTCTCCGGCATACTATTCGTTGGTTCAACAACTTTGTAGTATATATTCAGAGTGTAATTTTGTTGGGATATCCAAGAGACTATATCTAACTTTTCTTTTCTAATTGCTATAAGAACCTGAGTTACACTTGTTAACTCCACAGCTTTTAGAGGGAAATCTATAGGTGTTACTGTCTTACCTCTGTCTACTATTATGGGTAAGATCTCTTTGCTACACGGTATTTTACCTAACCTTTTGCCAAATCCTGCTGCAGGAAGAAACGCTTTTATTTGAACACTCATATTAATATTTCAAGTTCATGCTTCATAGGATCTATAGGTATTGTAAAAAAATGGCGTGATCCATAATAAGCTAAATTTGATACTCTCGATGTATACAAAGAAGCAAAATTTTCCACCTGTTGAGCAAAGAGAGTTCTAGTACTTCCTATCTTAAATAAAGATCCCCAATAAGGATTCAGTTTACTTTGCAGTTCTTTTTCCACACTTTTTACTCTGTTACGTAATTCTTTGTATAAAATTGCCGTTTTTGACTTTACTGTACCTGTATTGTCTAATTCGTTGTCATACTCCATGCGAATAGATACTAGCTCTTTTCTAAGCTCTACCATCCTCACAAATTCTGAGTACTCCTGCAAAATGATTTTCAACTCCTCTTCCAGTTCTTTTATGATAAGCAGAGTATTCCAAGTAGAGGCAAGTTTTACTCGTAATATATCTCCATAAATATGGTCTCCAACGTATAAAACTCTGTCTCCACTTGTATTAAAAAGTTGCATAAGTCCAGTAAAATTCCCTCCTTTGTAAATCTTACCCCACTCAGGAGTGCCTGTTTTTCTTATCTCTCTTCCATTTTTATCTACTTCGATAAAGGGTTCTTTGTTTTTGAAAAACTTTGGCTTATCTGCTTGGCACACTATTAAACTGAAGTAGTTACTCCAGTTGGAGCCAAATAGATATTCCAGTACTGCTAACGTGTAGTATACGTACGAGTTGGTTAAAACAAACAATTTTCTGCCAGGGTGTAAAATCAATCGTTTGATAGCTGTCTCTAATAAAGAGTCTTTGGGAATCATCACTTCTATGTTGGATAAAATGTTGTTGTGTAACGATCCGTTAGCGTGAGTAGAATCTACAGCTTTGCGTACGTCTTCGAATATTTTGCGGAAGTTACAAGTTGGTAAGCTTATATTGTCTCTGTTTGAAATTGTAACAAGCTCAGAATAAAGATTAGCTTCTGGTAACTCAAAGATTGTATCTAACCAGTAAAAATTTTTGGCTGTAACATCTAATGGGTAAGTGTGGTATATTCTATCTTTCTCTTCCTGCGGTAGTTCTTTTTCTCCTTTTAGCGCTTTGCCTACATACCTATATGCGTTTACTTTTAGTAATATTCCTCTTAAGGTATCTATTATGAGTCCTCTATGTATTATTTTAGGGTTATAAGTTATAAGTGTTTTGAGTTTTTTCGGGTAACCTAGATGATCTATTAGATAGTCTGTTGCCAAATTGAAGATAAGTTGCCATACTTTATTTCTTGAGTAATCTGCCAAGGTCCAGTCCAGGTCGAAACCTACATAATAGATTTTATCCATAACTACGGGATGGTTTACAAATATTTTTCTTTCATACGGTACTTTTTGTGTATTTTCGATAAGGTTTTTGTAGTTCATCTACGAGAAGCGTTTGCTTATATGGTATATTGTTTGTTGTTTCCACCATGGCCAATCATGAGCCGTATCTTTACCTCTTAGATCCAGTTCGTGAGGTATTCCTTTAAATCGGAAAACTTTTGCCAACGCAACTGTTTCTTCAATGCATCCCTCTTCGTAAGGTCCTTGTCCTACAACTAGAGTTATAAAGGTGTTGTTTTTTATTTCTTCCAAATATTTTCCATCTATATTAGGGACATACGCTAGAGGAGAATTAAAGTAAATATCTAACGAGTTAAATCCAGGGAAGAAATGGTATAGGTTGTAGCGTCCACTCATACAGAGTGCCCAAGTGAATATCTTGGGAAACTTAAGTGCAAAATTAGCAGCGTACGTTGCTCCTAGACTTGCACCGGCTACTGCTATAGGAATGTAGTTAACTCTGCAGTCTTTATATATAAATGGTACTATCTCTTTTATTATAGTTTTTTCATAATCTTGATAACGTTTTATTCTCCACTCTGGTGGATTGTCATCTCTGGTGATAGCTTCAGCTACGTTACTCTCGGGACAGTATAATTTTATTTTGCCTCTAAGTATAAATTCTGCCAAAGTGTCTATCATGCTATGTAGTTCCCATTCGTGCGCAAATCCTGCAGCTGTTGGGAAAACCAGTATAGGCATACCAAAATGGCCGTACTGCCAAAGATGTATGTTGCGCCCAAAATATTTACTAGGTAAAAAGTAATGTTTCTTCTTCATACACCCTCCTTGACTTAAAAAATAATTTTATAATGGTATACTGGGATCTATACAAATGAGGAAAGGTACAACTAGATATGTATTTTTGATTTTGCTACTATTGCCTATAACACTTTTAGAGGCTAGGAAGTGCAAATTACCTCTCCACTTGTTAAAGGTGCCTCCCGGTTTTGCTGTAGAGCTGTTTGCGTGTCCTGTTCCAGGTGCACGTTCGATAATTTTAGCTTCCGATAAAAAAACCGTTTTTGTTTCTTCTCGTAAAGAGGGTGTTATCTATTATTTTACCTACGGAGGGGAAGATAGGTCCAAACCGTTAACTCCCAAAATTTTTGATAAAGGGCTAAAGGTACCTAACGGGATAACTTTTTTAGGTAACAATTTTTACGTTGCTACACAAGACGCTCTATACGTTTATCCTGATGCTCTAGGTCAACTTTCAAAGATAAAAAAGGTGAAAGAGAAGCTTTTATCTTTGCCTGATAAAAGGTGGCATGGTTGGAGATACATGGTGGGTAAGGGTTCGTACCTCTATATCTCTATAGGAGCTCCTTGTAATGTATGTGAAAAAGAGATCCCGTTTGCAACCATAATGCGTTTTAACCTTGATAATAAAGATTTTGAACCTTACGCTTTAGGAGTAAGAAACTCTGTAGGTATGACTTTTCATCCTGAAACAGGTGAATTGTGGTTCACAGATAACGGTAGAGATTTTCTAGGGGATGATTCTCCTCCAGATGAATTAAACGTTGCCTACAAAAAAGGTCTGCATTTCGGTTTTCCATATTGTCATGGCAAAGATATCAGCGATCCAAAATTTGGCAGAGGTGATTGTAGTAAATTTGAACCTCCTGCGGCAGAGTTGGGTCCTCATGTTGCTTCTTTGGGATTAATCTTTTACACAGGAAATATGTTTCCTAAAGATTATAAAGGTAAAATCTTTATAGCTGAGCATGGGTCTTGGAACAGATCTACTAAAATAGGATACCGTATTACCATGCTTACTCCTAAAGGGAGAAAAGCTGTGGATTATAGGCCTTTTATCGAAGGATGGCTTTACGCCAGCGATAAAGTATGGGGTAGGCCTGTAGACCTCCTACAACTTCCTGATGGTTCGATCCTTATAACTGATGACTATGCTGATGCTGTTTATAGGTTATATTGGAAAGGAGATCACTGATGAAGATACAACCGCTTAAGATAGCGGATAGAGAATTTAGATCCAGGCTTATTTTAGGCACAGGAAAGTATGAAAATAGCGAAATTATGTTAAAAGCTTTTGAAGCTGCTGAAGTTGAGGTTGTTACTGTTGCCCTTAGGAGAGTTGAGTTCGATTCACGAGGTAAGAGTGAACTTATAGACGCTATACTTGAGTCTGGAAACTACTTTATTTTACCTAATACGGCTGGTTGTTATACAGCTGATGATGCAATAAGGGTTGCCAGGTTGGCGCGTGAGCTAGGAGGATGGAATTGGATAAAGCTCGAGGTTATAGGAGATCAGAAGACCCTTTTCCCCGATAATGAGCAGCTTTTAAAAGCGACGGAAGTATTAGTCAAAGAAGGTTTTGTTGTGTTGCCTTATACTAACGATGATCCTGTAGTTTGTAAGAAATTAGAGGATCTAGGTGCAGCTGCTGTTATGCCTTTGGGTGCTCCGATCGGCTCAGGTATGGGAATAAGAAATAGGGCAAATATAAGGATAATTGTTGAGAATGCTAATGTTCCTGTTATCGTAGATGCAGGTGTGGGTACGGCTAGCGACGCTACTATAGCTATGGAGTTAGGGTGTGACGGAGTTTTAATGAACACAGGAGTTGCTTTAGCAAAAGACCCTGTAAAGATGGCTTATGCTATGAAATCTGCTGTCGAGGCTGGTTACTTCGCATATAGAGCAGGTAGAATTCCTATGAGATTATACGCTACTGCTTCTTCCCCACCTGTAGGAATTATAGGAGAAATAGTTCCAGAGGAGGAAAGTCGATAGTGGAGAAGGTAAAGGTAGCAGTAATAGGTGCTGGGCCTGCAGGTTTTTATACTGCACAAGCCCTTTTGGATGCGAACGAGATCTTTTGGGTAGATATTTTCGATACTCTACCTTTTCCCTACGGATTGGTACGTTACGGAGTGGCACCTGATCACCAGAAAATAAAAGCTGTTGCTAAAGTTTTTGCTAAAACAGGTAGAAATAAACGAGTACGTTTCTTCGGTAATGTTGGATACCCGGACTTAATAGATTTAGATCTTCTTAAAGAATGTTACGATTTTTTATTTTTTACAGTGGGTGCCCAAGCAGATAGAAAATTGAATATTCCTGGAGAAGAGTTAAAAGGTAGCGTTTCTTCTACCGAGTTTGTTTACTGGTACAACGGACATCCTTTTTTTTGTCAAAGAAAATATAATCTCCAATCTAGAAACGTTATTGTGGTAGGTATCGGTAATGTAGCTATGGATGTTGCACGTTTACTTGCTAAAAATTATGACCAACTAAATTCAACCGATATGGCAGATTACGCGTTGGAGGAGTGGAAGAGAAACGAAATTGAAAATATTTACGTAATAGCGCGTAGAGGGCCTGCACAAGCTAAATGTTCAGCTCCTGAGCTAAAGGAACTCGGCAAAATTGAAGGGGTTCAGGTTGTTGTTTCACCTAGCGAATTGCAACTTGATGAGAATTCGCTAAGAGAGTTGGAAAATTCCTCCTCAGCACGAAAAGTGTATGAAACGTTAAAACAATTCGCTACAGATAATATAGATCCCAGTAAAAGACACATATTTATAAAATTTCTATTATCTCCAAGGGAAATATTAGGAAACGGTAAAGTAGAGAAGGTTAGATTTGAAAAGAATAGATTGGTCAATAAAGATGGCTATTTAGCTGCGGAAGGAACGGCTGTTTTTGAAGAGATAAATGCTTCTATGGTTATTAAAGCTATAGGGTATAGGTCTTTCCCATTAGAAGGACTTCCGTTTGATGAAAAAGCAGCTATTATACCTAATGAGTCGGGGGCTGTTGTTGGTATAGAGGGTGATCTTGCTGGAAGAGTTTATGTAGCTGGATGGGTTAAGAGAGGTCCTAGAGGACTTATTGGAAGCAACAAAAAAGACGCTCAACAGAGCGTAAATAAACTTGTGGAAAACCTCACTTCTTTTTCTTTACCTTTTAGAAAGAGAGAATGCGATATAAAAGAGTATCTGTCTCAGAGAAACGTGGATTATATAGATTTTCCTACGTGGTTGAAGATAGATAAATTGGAAGAAGAAAGGGGTAAAAAACTGGGTAAACCGCGTGTTAAGTTCCTGGATCTTCAAGAGGCTTTAAAAGCCCTTGAAAAAGATTAGAAAAAGTCACATTTAACAATGTTACGAAGAGTTATTGTAAGGTATAACAGGTTGCTTGCAATACTAAATTTTTCCGCTGTCTTTATTCCTTTGGTTATATATTTTCTCTTTAACTATCTGTTTAAAGTACGTTCTAAAGTTGTCAGAACTTCTATTTTAGGGGGTGTAGTTTCTGTTCTTATAGTTTTTTCGAAATTTCTTGTCTCTATTATAAATATAACTTTTTCCCGTCTTAGAGAAAAAAATAAAGAGTTACTTATGTTGCAAGAGGCTAGCTTGAGTATTCTTAGAGAACTTTCTTTAGAACCTGTTCTAAATAACATTGTGAAAACCGCTTCTTCACTTTTAAAAGCTGATTATGGTGCTATTGTGTTGTTTAACGAAAAAAGAGAAACCATCAAGTTCTGTGTTTACGGTATGAAAGAAGAGGATATAAAAGGGATGAAGTTTTTTCCCCAAAAAAAGAGTGTATCTGGCGCTCCTATCTTTGAAAATAGATCGATTTTAATATCGGATGTTGCTGCATATTCTGAACTTAGAGAATTGTTTCCCGAGCGTTACCGTATAGGTCCGCTTATGGGTGTAGCTATAAAAGGGGACACTCCAGTTTCGGGAAACATATATCTTGCCCGTAAAAGGGGGTCTTTACCTTTTGCTTCCAACGATTTGAGTACGCTTTCTCGTTTTGCTGTTCTAGCTGCTCTGGCTATAGATAATTCTTATTTGCACCAGCTGGCTAAAGATAGTGTCGCTTTAGCTGAGAGAAAATATATAGCTCAGGAGATCCATGACAGTGTGGCGCAGCTCATAGCTTATGTGAATATGGAAGCCGATATAGCTATGAAACTTTTGAGCAAAGGCCAGGTGAGAAAGGCATTTGAGGATTTGAAAAAACTTAAGGAGGCTGCTAAGGAAGCGTACGGCAATCTACGGGCACAAGTGTTAGATTTACGCTTTACGTCGGGTGCTGAAGATTTAGATAAGGCTTTGAAGGGGTATCTGGATAAGTGGCGAGCTCAAAACGGTATAGAAGTGGAGTGTAAGATAAGGGATATTATTCCTTTAAAAGGTATGGGAGAGATGCATTTTTTGCGTATAGTTCAAGAGGCTTTATCGAACGTAAGAAAGCACTCACAAGCTAGCAAGGTTGTTATAGAATCAGAAGGGAATGATAGATTTTTCTATTTTCGTATCAGAGATAACGGTATAGGTAAGAAAAAGTCAAAAAGCAAAGAACCTTCTTTTGGTATAGAGATCATGAAAGAAAGGGCTAAGATAATAGGAGGAGAACTAAATGTTATATTTCAAGAAGGGGTTGGTACTACTGTTGAACTCAAGTTGCCTAGATGAAACTAAATAAAGGAGTTGTGAAATGAAAGTAGCCATTGTTGACGATCACACTTTGTTTAGGGAGAGTCTTAGGAAACTTTTGGAACTCGAGGGATACGAGGTTGTCTGTGAGGTTGGCAGCGGAGAAGAGATAGTTTCTAAAATAGATGAAATAAAAGTAGATTTAGTTATCATGGATCTAAAGCTACCTGGTATAAGTGGTGTGGAAGCAACTAGAGCCATTTTGGCTAAAGCACCTAAGGTTAAAGTTGTAGTACTGACTGCCTTTGACGATGATTCTGACCTTTTTGATGCTATAAAAGCTGGTGCCTGCGGTTATATTCTGAAAAACATAGATTCGTCACATTTTATTGAGATGTTGGCGGAAGCTATTACCGGAAAGTGCGTTTTTTCTCCAGAGATAAGTGGCAAATTGGTTGAAAAGTTCCGTTCGCCTCGATTGGACCAAGAAAATTTAACTCCCCGAGAGCTGGATATAATAAAAGTTATGGTTCAAGGTATTACCTCCACTAAAGATATAGCCGATGCTCTCCATTTGAGTCCTAATACAGTTAAATTTCATATCAGAAATATTCTTGACAAGCTGGGCGTTAAAAACCGTGTTCAGATAGTTGTGGAAGCAGTTAAAAGAAATTTGGTACATATAGATTGAAGAGTATACGTGTATCGAGAGTGTTTCTCAAATTTCGACTTGTTTTTTTATACCAATAGTTTTATTATTTATCTTAGCTTAATCGAACTATTGTTCTGAGGAGGGAGAATATGAATAAATTTGTGCGTATTTCCGTAAGTAGCTTGGTGCTCGCCGGTTCGCTATGGGCGGGTTCTATTTACGCTAGTAAAGTAAAAATAGATAAACGTGTTAACTCTGCAGTATCTTTCAGAGTTGTGGGTATAGATCCCGAAACTGGCGAGTTGGGAGCTCCTGATAAGGCTTTTTATGAGGAGGTATGGAATTCGTTGCGAAGTAGCTTTGCCGGTAAAGTTCCTTTAACTGACGAGGATATTAAGCCTGTTGTATTAAATAATGGAGCTGTGGCTGCTAGGGTTCCGCTTAATAGGTGGAATTTTGCTGTTGCTAAGGTGGATAACGGTAAAGTTAAGGTAGAGTGTAGCGATTTTTCAAACTTCGAGAAGTAGGGAGGAAGGTTATGTTAAAAAGGAAGGTTTTTTGTTCTGTTGCAATAGTATGTTGTGGCAGTATTGCGTTTGGGCAAGTTAACGGTACTATTGGTAAAAGTGGTACGGTTTATGCCGGTACAAATGGTGGTTTTGTAAAGGTTTATGCTCCAGATCCTGTACAACCAGGTTCCTCCATATCTCACTGGGATCCTAGCGCAACTCCTGACCTTCTTATGGAACCTTTTGCAACCGGTGCTTCAACTCCTCCAGATCTCACGGATAACGCTTATCGCGATATGGGTTGGCCTACTGGAGGGCCCGCACCGTCCTTTATAATCAATAATTACGATGGTGCAGGTGAAGGATTGAACGATCCTACTCCTCCTGCTGCTGGGCAAACTGGAGGAGGTTGCGCTGGAGCTACCAGTTTGGGTGATGCTAGATTGTGCTCTCTGCAAGCGGCAGCTAATTTCTGGGGAAACGTTATAAATACTGAATTAGGATCGGCTTTTGCTGGAGCGTGGAACGTATATGTGGATTCATTTTTTGATCCTCTTACTTGCGGTGCTGGTGGCGCTGTGCTTGGTGCAGCTACTACCCAATTTGTTTTTAGAGATTTTACCGGTGCTCCGCAAGCTGGAACATGGTTTGCTGAGAGTATGGCTAATGCTATAGCAGGATCCGATTTGTGTGATCAATTTACAGATCCTAACTGTCAGTCTAGCGGATTCCCTATAGGTGAGATGTATACGGTGTACAATTCAGACTTAGATAACGGTTGTTTACCTGGTGCAGCTGGGTTTTTCTACGATGACGGTACTGCTACTGCACCGCCTGATAGAATAAATTTCTACGAAGTAGCTGTTCATGAGTTTGGTCATGGATTGGGTTTTGCCAGTTATACTGATGAGTCTACAGGTCAATTTTTCAGTGGTTTTCCAACTATATACGATCACTGTCTCTACGATTTAACTATGAACGATACATGGAACAACATGACTGCGTCTCAAATTCAACAATCAGCTACAAATACGGGAAATCTTGTTTGGAATTGCCCAGATGTAACAAACGATATACCTAACGTTCTGGATAACCACCCTGTGCTTGTTATAAATTCTCCCGCTTCTTTGGCAGGGGAGATTTTGGCTGGTGGAGCTGAATTTGGTCCTGCTTTGCAACTTATTCCTCCAGGTAACGTTACAGATGATCTAGCTCTAGCTGAAGATAATACTGCTCCAGACGTTAACGATGCCTGTGAGACTGTAGATCCGAGCGTTTCTGGTATGATCGCGGTTATAAGGAGAGGTAACTGTGCTTTCGTTACTAAAGTAAAGAACGCTCAGGACGCAGGAGCGGTAGGCGCTGTCGTGGTAAACAACGACGGAGATTACATAATGACAATGGGAGGTACCGATCCTTCTATAACAATACCTTCCGTTTTTATACCTCAAACTGTGGGAGAGAACATAATAACAGTACTGTCCCGAGTTAATTATCTAGATATTCCCACAGTTTCCTATAAAGGTATGTTGCTGCTTATCGGAATTATAATAGCTGCTTCTTTCTTCCTGTTAAGAAGGTAAAACTATTTCCTTAACCTTTCTTTACAAGCCCCCGATAGGGGGCTTTTTGTATTTCTGATAAGTTTAGCCTCCTTAAGATGTTGCTAATCTGTTTCTATGATGAGTCGTAGTTTAGAACTATTCTTTACGGAAAGATTTATAAATCGGTGGTTAGGTAGACGATAAGGGAAATTTTACCATCCGATTATGTTTGAAGTTGTATATGAAGATTTTAGAGAAAGTTTTATCAGTTATGAGTTTGTGTAAAGTACCCTTTTACCATAATTGTGATAAATATAAAGTGGATTAGAAAATGAAACGCAGCCAACGTAAATATTTCTATAATACGCAATTTATATAGATAGTAAGTTTTATATGAGAATTTTTATAAAATTTGAAAATTTTATTTTGGTTATTTAGTTTAATACCAGCAGCAGGATGGGAGGGAGATGTTAAGTTTCAGCAGTTTTTATATCTAATTTACTACTTTATTTAGTTATGTAATGAAACGTCTTTGTATTTTTTTGGGGATGTAGATAATATGCGTCTGTGGGAGTATCTGTACCTAATAGTAACTGGATATTATTCTGATGTGGAAGTTAAAAAGCAGGATAATTTCACTCTATATTGAAGAGGAGAGTGTTATTGGATATAGCAGGGTGAAACTCTGGAAGTTTTTGTTAGCTGTTTGAATATATTTCTAAGATTCTATTTTTTATTTGGTGGAGGCGGCGGGAATCGAACCCGCGTCCGAGGATCTTCACCCTCGAGGTTCTACGTGCGTAGCCTTCCTTTTTTTACTTCTTTACTTCCAGGGGAAGGCACCGGAAGTAAAGAAGGGCTTCCTTGATCTATCCAGGATAAAGGGGAAGCTCCTTTATCCCTTAAGCCCGTTTGGTATGACGCTCCGTTCTCGAAGACGGGCACTTCGGGAACGGAACGGGCGCTAATTAAGCGGCTAGCGCCATTTGGTTCTGAGTGTTGGCACTTATTGGCCCTTTCCCGACTCTCAGCTCGGGAACAGCTGGCACGCTCCTCGGAGATCACTATCCTCGTCGAACCCATTACGCCCCCTTTTTTTAAACAACAGTTACCTTCTATATATTCCTATATGCCGGGGGTGGGATTCGAACCCACACGAGGTTAACCCCCAGTGGATTTTGAGTCCACCGCGTCTTCCGTTCCGCCACCCCGGCGGCAAGAAATATTCTACCATAATGTTTATATTTTCTACTAAAGGATATTTTTGCAAGGAGATGCAAAATTATAGTTTCCAACACTGCAATCCACCAAATTTTAATGAGAAATCTCTGGGATCGATATTCTCTGGAACTTCTATCCTTACAATTTTGTTTGGTAAAACGTTTTTGTGCAATGTGTATTCGTTTTTATTACTTACTAATTTTATTGTTTTGAACACTTTTGTATTCCATTTATAAATACTTCTATTTTTTACTGCTATAAAATACCTACCGTTTAAGTAGATTTTTCGTAAAGAAAATTTACACAGCTCTTTAGGATTGAAACTTCCTGTATATATTATTTTGGTTGGATTGTCAGTTTTTATCTTAGCTTTCCAAGTGTAGTAGAAAGCAGTTCTAGACCACCAAAATTTGTGATATATCCACGAAGGGTACCATTCTATCTTTAGAATAGAGTAATTTAGTGTGTTAGCAGTTGTGTAGAAAGTGTTGCTTCCCCATTCTATCAACAGAGGTGATTGTTTACCTATTGCTATGGCACTTATGTAAAAAGGTGCTCCTTTTTGCCATCTAGATACTAAAAGGTATGTAGGTAAAGATGGATTAGTTATGAGGTATTCTGAGGTTACTTCAGTTATTGGATCGGTTATTCTTACAAAGTCGCCAAACCAGTACCTATCTCTCCACCCCTCTATTTTTCTTACTGTAGTTTCAGGTAAGGCTTTTGTAAAAACACCTTTGTATGCGTGATTTTGACCTTTAAACTCGACGTTTCTCAAAGTTTTTGATGAGATATAAGCCGAAGTTAAAACGGTTATGCACCACACTGAAACCGCTGTTTGGATAAATAAAATTTTTTTACTACTTTTTTCTTCGATCCCTAGAAAAGCAGCAATGCCGTATAGAGGCAGGATGTAACGATTACCTATGAACGTTTGACCTCCGAAGTAATTTTCTGGATAAAAGAGAATAAAGAATATCATGTAAGCAACTAACGTAAAGAATATAGGCTTGTTATATCTGAATATATAAAAGAGGACAATAGGAAAGTAAGGAT
>JALWYX010000035.1 GCA_027078415.1 Thermoanaerobaculia bacterium | reverse complement strand
GATTAGCCCTAAACGGAACACCATCAGCCCAATAAGGAAAAAAAGTAGGAGGAGGAGATAAAAAAGAAATATTCTTAGCAGAATAATCAAAATAAGGAAGAAAAAGACTCAAAACATCCCTAAATATAAAAATCTCCTCACCCAAAACCAAAGGCAAAGACCATAAAAACCAAACAAGAAATATAAAAGAAAAAACCAATACAAAACCTTTCCTATACTTCATTGGAGAAAAAGTGTTCTAACGCATTTACAATATAGTCAAGCTCGTCTATAGTCATATAAGGAAAAACCGGTAAAGAGACAACAGAACGGGCAGCTTCAGATGAATTGGGTGCATAGACTTTTTGAGAAAATTCTTTCAAAGCTCTCTGTTTATGTAGAGGAAGAGGATAGTAAATACCCACTTCAATTCCTTTTGAAGCCATATAATTCTTAAAACGATCTCTAAACAGTGGATCAATTTTGAATGTAAAAAGATGGAAAGCGTGAGTACTACTAGGAAGTTTTTCTAGTAAATTAACTTTTTCATAATTTTTCAAAACCTTTTCATATTTCTCAGCGATAGATCTTCTCATAGAATTTTCCTTATCTAACAACTTTAAATGTTTACGTAAAAAAGCCGCTTCTAGGGCATCTAGACGAGAGTTACAACCTATAACTTCGTGAAAAAAATGAGTTTTTCGACCGTGGTTTGCTAAACTTCTCACCTTACTAATAAGTTCAGAATCGTTAGAAGTAACAGCACCGCCATCTCCAGAAGCTCCTAAATTTTTTGTAGGATAAAAACTCCAAGTTGCTGCATCTGAAAAATTACCAACTTTTATATTATCCAGTGCAGCTCCATGGGCTTGTGCAGCGTCCTCTATAACAAAGAGACCATATTTTTTAGCAACCCTGTTAATCTCTTTCATATTTGCAGGATTACCGTATAAATGAACAACTATAACACCTACCGTCTTATCAGATATGTGAGCTTCCAATACAGAGGGGGAAAGGTTAAGGGAAGAACTTTCCACGTCACTCAAGACAGGTATACCTCCCGCTAAAACCACAGCGGTAGCAGTAGCAATAAATGTAAAATCAGGAACTATCACCTCGTCTCCAGGTTTTATTCCTAGAGCTCTAAGAGTAAGAATTAAAGCATCCGTACCGTTTCCAACACATACACAATCTGAGATTCCAATATAGTTAGCAAACTCCTCTTCAAAAGTTTCAACAGCTTTCCCTCCTATAAACCTTCCCCTACGTAGTAATTCTCCCCATTCTGTTAACACAGCATCTTCTATCTGTTTGACCGAACGATCTATAGCAAAAAGGGGAATCTTACGCATAACAGGAAAATTATACCACCTACTTTAAATACTCATTTCAGGCGTTTAAAATTTTAATTGTGAAATTTACCGAACTTGAGAAAAAACGTCGCAAGCAGGCACGAATATCCCTGTATATAAGTCTTATATTAAGCGGCTTTATTTCCTATACACTATACTACTCTCTAATACCTCTATCACAACTACAATCTTCAGCGGATACAGAGTGGATAAAAAAAACTCATATAAAAAAATTACCTTTTGTAAAAATGCTACGACACTATCTGAGATTTGATACATCTCAAGGAGGTAGAGAAGAGATTGCCGCTGCCCTCTACTTAGCTACCCCTCTACAATCGATAGGAGAAGAGGTGACTATAGAAATACTAGGAGGGAAAAGAGCAAACTTATGGAGCAGCATAAAAGGTAAAAGTAGTGAAAAAATTCTTCTATTGGGTCATTTAGATGTAGACCCTATAAGAAATTTAGAAAAATGGCGTTTCCCTCCCTTTACAGCAGCTATAGAGGGACCATGGTTATATGGGCGCGGAGTATTTGATATGAAATCTATGACGATAGCTCAACTGTGGGCTATCTCAACAGTAAAGTATCACAATCCAATACCTCAAAAAACCATACTCTTTCTAACAGTTAGTACAGAAGAAATTGGTTCAGACCTAGGAATGAGATGGATAATGAACAACTACCCTCAACTTTTAGATAAAGTGTGGGTAGCGTTAGGAGAAGGAGGCATAGTAGAAAGCGACGAAACAGGAAAGATAAAATATTGGGGAATCGAACACAGTCAAAAAGGTAGTGCTATAGAAACATTTTGCACCACTTCCAAAGAAAGATTAACAGCGATTAAAGAAGACCTAAACTGGTGGTATACAACAAATATAGACAAAGCAATCTCTGTATCACAAAAACTTATACCTACTCTTTTGGAATACGCATCAAGTAGAGAAGGAAAATTTGTCCGTGAACTGCTATCAAAACCAAATAGAACTATAAAAGATTTAGATTACCTTTCAGTCCTACCTTGGCAACTATACCTGCTATTCGCAGATGTTATAATACCCACAAAGTATATAAAGCGAAAAGATAACGTTTATACTTTGGATCTTATATATTCTATAAATCTAGATAACACATTATCCAACATAAGAAAAGTTTTTTTACCTTCTTGGATTAGCTGGGAAGTACCTTCCCGTTTTACTCGACCAATAACTTTTGCAACACCAACGTACACGTCCTTTGAACATAAAATTATAAAACATATAAAAAATACATTACTCAAACACTTTCCCGATTCAAAAGTAGGACCTATTCAACTAACAGTAACTGGAAGCGATATACACTTTATACGATTAAAAGGGGGTGCAGGCTTTGGATTCTATCCTTTTCCCTTCGTAGTATTCGATACCATGAGATCTGGAAAAGCCAACGAACGAATATCTATAGAAAATTTCGTGAAAGGAGTCGATATATTTACCGAAATACTCGTAGACTCTATACACGAATGATATGTACACTAACAGAGGTTTTATAGAAACAGACCACGGTGCCGATATAAGAATAAAAATTTGGGCTCCAACATTTGAACAACTTTTGGAAGAAGCAATTAAGGCTCTAGGAAACCTAATAGCATGTAAAGATAAAGATCTACAGAAGATCTCTAAGACGTTGTTCTTGAAATCTTCAACAAAAGAAGAACTTATCGTTACAACGTTGGAAGAGCTATTATTTCTATTTGAAAAAGAGGGTTTTATACCTTTGGAAGGAAAAGTAATGGATCTTAGTAATAAATACAAAGTAAAAATTAAAGTAAAAGGGCGTTATCTAGAAGAGGAGGAACCTACAAAAAATATAATTAAAGGGGTAACGTTCCACGGCCTTAAGATAACAACGAATGGTAATAAAATATTCACATACATAGTATTTGATGTATAAAAGTTATTTATTGGAATGCAGTAGAAATGAAAATAGTTGAATATTCCCCCTACATTTGGAGAATCCCTAAAGAGGGAGAGATGTTGGTCGATGGTATCGTATTCGCATCTAAAGAAATGATAGAAGATATAAAAAACGACCATAGTCTCCAGCAGGTAGCTAATGTAGCTACCTTACCAGGAATACAAAAAGCAGCGTTTGGTATGCCAGATATCCATTGGGGGTATGGTTTCCCCATAGGCGGAGTAGCTGCTATGGAACTAAAAACAGGTGTCATTTCACCAGGCGGAGTAGGGTATGATATAAATTGCGGTGTAAGATTGCTCAAAACCCAATTCTCTCTCAGTGAAATAGAAAACAAGTTGGAAGAGCTAGTAACTCTGCTGTTCAAAAACATACCTACCGGTATAGGAAAGAAAAAAAGCGATATAAAGATATCCACTAAAAGTTTAAACAAACTGCTTAAAGAAGGAATGAAGTGGACACTAGACGAAGGATTTGCTCGTGAAGAAGATTTGGAGTATATCGAGGATAACGGGACTATAGAAGGTGCCGATCCTAACACAGTATCTCAAAGGGCTAAAGAAAGAGGCGTATTCCAACTAGGTTCTCTAGGATCGGGCAACCACTTTTTAGAAATCCAAGTAGTAAATGAAATTTACAGGAAAAAAGAAGCCCAAACATTAGGAATAGATAAAGGGCAAATAGTTATAATGATCCACTGTGGGTCACGTGGGCTAGGACACCAAGTATGCTCAGATTACGTAAAAATTATGGTAAAAGCGATGAACAAGTATGGTATTAAAGTCCCAGACAAGCAGTTGTGTTGTTCTCCTATAAACTCTGTAGAGGGACAAAGTTACCTAAAAGCTATGGCAGCCGCTGCAAACTTTGCATTCGTAAATAGGCAAGTTATAACGTACAAAGTTAGGAAAGTTTTTGCGTCTGTTTTAGGATTTCATCACAAAAAAATACCTATTCACACTGTATACGACGTATGCCATAACATAGCTAAAATAGAAACTTTCAAAATAGATAATAAAACAAAAAAGCTATTAGTTCACAGGAAAGGAGCAACAAGAGCATTCCCTCCCCAAAATCCCTTTGTTCCTTCAAAATACCGCTCTATAGGACAACCGGTTTTGATACCTGGTGACATGGGAAGATACTCTTTTATACTGGTAGGCACACAGAAAGCGTACCAATACACCTTTGGTTCTACGTGCCACGGAGCGGGAAGAGTACTATCACGCAGAAAAGCCAAACAACAAGCAAAAGGACGAGATCTACTTAAAGAAATGAAAGATAAAGGAGTAATTGTAAAAGCTGCAGGTATGGCAACAGTAGCCGAAGAGATGCCTATAGCCTATAAAGACGCAGAAGAAGTCGTCAATATAGTAGAAAATGTAGGAATAAGTATGAAGGTAGCAAAACTGAAACCTGTAGCCGTTATAAAAGGATAGATGCAACAAATAGAGCTCAACCTTTGCTGCGTAGTAATAACAGTTTTTGAAGATAACCCGTTTGTGTTTTTAACAGACCATAAAGAACCAAAACTTCCAGTAGAGGAAGTTACAGAGAACGATATAAATCTGCAAAAAGCTGTACGAGATAAAATATCACATTCTCTAAAACTCGATCTAGGTTATGTAGAACAACTTTACACATTCGGAGATAAAACCAGAACACCTATGGAAACAACCACCAAGCGTGAAGTCTCGATAGCTTACGTAGCTCTAGTTAAGTTCTCTCCATATTTTTTAACTTCAAACTACAAACTTAGTAATATATACTCCTTTTTCCCTTGGGAAGATTCCAGAAAAAAATCTGTTGTTGGAAAAAAAATAAAAAAACAATTACTACTATGGGCTCAAAATGATAAACTAAAAAAAGAAAGAGTAGCTATTTCCTTTGGAGATCAAAGGTGGGATGAAGAAAAGGTGCTAGATAGATATGAACTGTTGTACGAAGCCTGTCTAGTAGAAGAAAGTTACAAAGATAAAGGCATAACACAAATGAACAATCTAACTTTCGGTACACCTATGTACAAAGATCATAGACGTATTCTAGCAACAGCTCTAGGACGTATAAGAGGAAAAATCAAATATAGACCTGTAGTATTTGAACTACTTCCTGAAACATTTACTCTCACAGAATTGCAAAAAATAGTTGAAGCCCTTTTAGGAGTATACCTACATACTCAAAATTTCAGACGTTTAGTCTCCCGTTCCCGCCTAGTAGAGAAAGCTAACAAATTAAAAGAGAATACAGGAGGAAGACCTGCAGAACTGTATAAGTTTAGGAAAGAAGTATTGTTAGAACGACCTTATCCGGGAGTAGGCATAAAATTGAAGTAATCATGATAACACTAGAACGTAACACAAAAGTTGGGACCTATAGAATAGTACGTCTTCTAGGAAGAGGGGGTATGGGAACGGTATATAAAGCCGTTCATGAAACTCTGGGACGAGAAGTAGCGTTAAAATTTCTCAATCCTGAGTTACTAGAAAATCCTCAAATATTAGAACGTTTTAAAACAGAAGCTAAAGTGATGGCAAAAATAGATCACCCCTATATTGTAAACGTATACGATTTCTTCAACTACAAGGGCACCTGGGTATTGGTCATGGAATACCTAGAGGGACAGCCTCTATCTGAACTGATCAAAAAAAATAAACTAAGTTGGCGTAGAATTGCTCAGATAGGTAAAGAAATATCACAAGCTTTAAGCGTAATTCATCAAAACGGTATTATCCATAGAGATATTAAGAGTTCAAACATAATAATCACAAAAGACGGGAAAATAAAAATTCTAGATTTCGGTATAGTACGAACCGAAGAGGCAAATTACAAAACAGCTACAGGGGTAGTACTAGGATCACCAGCATATATGGCTCCAGAACTAATAAAGGAAGGAAAAGTAACACCTCTTATAGATATATACGCGTGTGGAGTAGTTCTATACGAAATGGTTCAGAAAGAACTTCCGTTTTCGGGAAAAAGTTTTTTTGAGTTAGTACTTAACATAACGAGCAATAAATACAAACCTCTCCGCCCAGATATACCTGAGGAATTAAAAAATATTATAAAAAAAGCGATGGCCTTCGAGCCTAGTAAACGATACCAAAGCGCTTCTGAACTCGCCCGAGATTTAGAAAAATACTTAAAATCGACGGAAAAATCTACTCCCGCCTACAGAAGAAAAACAAATACTAAACAAGTAACAGCAATCTTCGTTCTCTTTCTAATCGCTGGCATAACCTTTTACTTACTATATCCCAAATTACAACAAGATATACTTCCTCCAGTTCCAACTATACCTTCACCTATCAAATCCGATCCTGATACATCCTTAACATCTCTAAACAAAGATGACACCCAACTGGAAAATATTTACACTACGCCACCTCCGCCTCCAAAGGATTCAGAAAATAATAGTTTCACCACTTCCTCCTCCAATCTAAATACCTTACACAAAGAGGAAAATGTAACCTCAAAAACTGTCAAACCAAACAATACAGCTATTTCTTTCCAAAAAGAAAACAAAAACCAAATATCCGAGAAACCTCATGATTCTGCAAAAAATAAAGTTGTAACAGACAGCACAACCAACAACTTAGAAATACAAATAGATATACCTAAAAAAGCAGATAATTCTGTAGAGTCTAGAGAGATACCTTCGTTGAAAATAGAAGAGCCTCCCCTTCTCGTGGAAAACCAACAAGATACAAAAAGTAGTTCTGCTTATAAACAACAACAAGTCCCTTCAACAGAGCAACAGGAAAACATAAAAGCAACAGAGAGTACAAACGATTCAGAACCAGTTTCAACGGAAAATACAAAAAAACAAAATATCCAAATACCAGAAACCTCTAATACTTCCAAAAATACTTCCAAAGAAGAAAAGCTGTCTAGTGCTCCACAAGAAGCACCAACGAAAACACAATATAACAAGATCATAAGATGCAGAAAAGGAGTTGAATTTCATGTAGATCCCGAAGAAGCTCTTCTTATAGTAAACGGCAAATATATAGGAACTTCAGATGACTGGGACAACATGGGTGGAGGTAAACTCTGGTCTCCTGGAAAAGGAGTATACGAGGTACAAATAAAACATCCCAAACGCAATATAAATTTCTTCTTAGGAGTAATAATTTCTCCAAATGCACCAGAAAAAGTGTGCGAGTTCGAGCTAGAATTAGAAGACTAACTATACAAAAACTGTACCGATACTGATGATCTAAGAATAAAAAAAGAGTGAGAGAACCATGGATAAAATGCTGTCTTTGATCTGCGAAATTGGAGGAGGTTGAGCATCTAAAATGGAGCCGGAGGCTCTAGAACAACTTCTTTCCTTAAAATTTCCATCAAACGCTTACACTATTGCAAACGCTAACGATAAGGACGACGCGGGAGCTATAAAGATAGGAGATAAAATCCTTCTCTCGAGCGTAGACGTAATAACTCCTGTATGTAAAGACCCAAAACTTTTTGGCAAAATATCCTTGAGCAACGCTCTGTCAGACATATACGCAATGGGAGGTACACCTCTAGCTATACTATCTATCCTTTTCTTGCCTTCTACATCCAATTACTTAGATATAGGAAAAAAAATATTAGAAGGCATAAACGAAAAAGCAAAAAGCATAGACGTAGCTAATTTAGGTGGGCATGTAATAAGTGACAGAACCGTAAAAGTTGGTATATCGGTTATGGGATTAACACACAAAGACAAGCTTGCAACTAAAAATGGTGCGTCTTTAGATGATTTACTCTTGATCACAAAACCTATAGGTACAGGAGCATCAATCTCAGCAGTTGCTAAAGGTAAGATTTCAGAAGACGAGGCCAATGAAATCTATAGATCTATGGAACAACTAAACCATAAAGCCGCTAAAATTTTCCAGCAACATGGTATACACACACTAACAGACGTAACGGGATTTGGACTCCTTATACATTGCTGGGATTTAGTGAAAAGAGAATCATTAGGAGTCGAAATATATCTAGACAAAATTCCTTACTTTAAAGTATTCCAAAAAGCTGTAGAGCAAGGTATAGAACCCGCCGCTACAGAAAGAAACTACAGATATATAAAAAAGATAGTAAAAAACTTTCCCACAATAGAAGGGTTTAAAAAAGCTTTATTATTTGATCCCCAGACCTCGGGAGGTCTTATAGCAGCTATACCTCCACATAAAGTACAACTTATATACGACCACTTGAAAAATGCTGGGCTAAAAGCGGCGATAATAGGAAAAGTAATAGACGATCAATGTATAAAAATCATATAGCAACAGAAACAATAATAGTAGGTGCTGGTTTTGCGGGTTTATCCACAGCTTATCACTTAGCAAAAAAAGGAATAAAAAGTATTGTACTAGAGAAAGAAAAACTTCCAGGAACTCACGCTTCGGGGCGCAACGCAGGACTTCTACTCCAAAAAGCAGAGCGTAACGAAGTAGAAGAGTTACTAACCGAAAGCAGACTTTTTTACGAAACTATCGCTTCTGCAATAGACTTCCGTCAGGTTGGATCTGTAATAGCAACCAATGAAATAGAAGAAAGGCCTAATATTTCACGACATCTCTACACACCAGAAAAGGTAATATCTTTGTATCCTTTCATAGATAAAAAATTTCTAACCAATCTAACTTTTATATATACCCCCAGCGATGGCGTAATAGACAGCGGAACCCTCTTAGAGTTTTACCGCAGAAATTTTTTAGAATTAGGCGGAAAATTAGAGTTGTACAAAAAAGTGGTAGAGATAACATACAACAACGGCTGGAACGTGGTAACAGATAAAAAACAATCGTTTCAAGCACCCCTACTTGTAAACGCAGCTGGAGCATGGGCAAACGAGATTGCATCCCTAATACCAATACCCCCTTTAAAAATAAAACCATTTAAAAGACACCTCTTTATACTTAAAGGAATAAGTGTATCGAACAATGCTCCTTTTTTTTGGAATTTTTCTACTAACTATTACTTCCGCGATGAGTCAGGTGACCTACTTTTCTCTATGTGCGATGAAGAACTTACAAATAATCTAGACGAAACCCCCTCTGAGCATATAGAAAATAAACTAAGTGAATTTATAGAAAAAGAACTCCCTACCCTATCGTCGAGTCTATTAAAGAAAAGCTGGGCATGCTACAGAACAAAGAGTCCAGATAATAACTTCGTTATCGGTTGGGACAACTACCAAAAAGAGTTCTTCTGGGTAGCAGCATTAGGAGGACACGGCATGGGCGCCAGTTTCGCTATAGGAAAATTAGCAGCTGAAGCAATAAAAACATACTCTTCACCTTCTCCATTTACACCTTCTAGATTGCGTTAACAAACTATTAACATCACACAAAAATACCCCTAAATATCATTTCAACCATCTTCAAACTCTATTTCGATCATCAAACACTTGACATAACATGACACCCTATATATAGTGTTATATGCGTATGAACACTCAATATATAGGGGAAATAGGAGGTTATTTATGTTAGAAGTTAAAGATAGTAAGCAATTATCTCAAGATACAATTGCAGCTTTTGGGGGAGATGAGTTAAGAGCGAGAGTTTTTTATGAAAAGTACGCGCTTAGAAACTTAGAAGGCGAACATGTGGAATTTCTGCCTCAAGAGATGTGGAGGAGAGTAGCTAGAGAAATTGCAAGTGTAGAAGTTGAAGAAAAAAGAAAAGAGTGGGAAGAAAATTTTTACTGGCTTTTAGAAAAGTTCAGAGTAGTACCTGGAGGTAGAATATTGTTTGGTGCAGGGAATCCTCGTAGATCAACTCTTCTAAACTGTTATGTAATTCCAATCAAGGAAGATTCGTTAGAAGGGATATTTGACGCCGCCAAAGAGATGGCACGTACTTATTCTTTAGGTGGAGGGTGTGGTACCGATATTTCTATTCTTAGACCTGCAGGAAGTAAAGTGAACAACTCGGCAATTTATTCAACAGGCGCTGTCTCTTTCATGGACATTTTATCTATGACAACAGGCACAATAGGTCAAGCGGGCAGACGTGGAGCGCTTATGATAACTATCAACGTAGCACATCCGGACGTTGAATTGTTTATAGACATAAAAAACGACCCAGAAAGACGAAAGGTACGCTTTGCTAATATTTCTCTCCTAGTAACTGATGAGTTCATGAAAGCAGTCGAAGAAGATGAAGAGTGGAGTTTATGGTATCCAGACCTTTTGAGAACGAAAGAGATAGAAGAAGAGTTTGGAACAAATAACATAGAGGAAATTGTAGACAAATTGGAACAGCTAGGCCTCCTAAAAAAAATCGATACTTCTATAGATTCTTTTTATCACTATCCCGGATATATGTACTATTTCTGTCAAAACAACGGTGAACTTAGAAAAAAAAGAGTTTACAAAAAAGTTAGAGCTAAGAAGATATGGGAGAAAATAGTTAAAAATGCTTGGGAATGCGCAGAACCTGGAGTTATATTTTGGTCAACAATAAAAAGATACTCAACTACAGAATACTGTAGTCCAGTACTTACTACAAATCCATGTTCAGAGATACCTTTAGAAGCTTACGGAGATTGCTGTTTAGCAAATATAAATCTCTCAGCGTTCGTTGAAAAGCCTTTCACTCAAGAAGCACGTGTCAACTGGAAAGAACTGGAAAAAGCCGCCAGGTGGTGTACAAGGTTTCTAGATAATGTCCTAGATTACAACAAACATCGCCACCCACTTAAACAGCAAAGCGAAGCCTCAACAAAGAGCAGAAGAATCGGCGTAGGCTTTACAGCATTAGGAGATAGTTTGGTAATGCTAGGTATCAAATATGACTCTCAAGAAGCACTAGATTTTGCCGATACACTTTTTGAAAAAGTTAAGCTGTGGGTTCACGACGAATCCGCTAATTTAGCACAAGAAAAAGGATCTTTCCCCTCTTTTGATCCTGTAAAACATTTAAAATCACCTTTTTACAACTCTTTTCCTGAAGAGCTGAGAGAAAAAATGAAAAAAGGTATGCGTAATGCAGCATTATTAACGGTGCCACCTGTTGGTTCAGGATCTATTTTGGCCGGAACATCATCGGGAATAGAGCCCATATTTGCCCTGTGGTATACCCGTAGGTCAGAATCTCTATCCCAAGAAGAATTTAGAGTTTACCATCCCTTGTTCAAACAATACAAAGAACAATTTGGTATAGACGATAATTCTATACCCGAGATATTTGTTACAGCTCACGAAATAGATCCAAATTTTAGAGTCAAAATGCAAGCCACTATCCAAAAACATATCGATCATAGCATAAGCAGTACAGTAAATCTCCCCAACGACATATCTGTTGAAGAAGTATCAAAAATCTATTTCGAAGCATGGAAAGAAGAATGTAAAGGTATAACTGTATACCGAGAAGGTTCGAGAGAGGGTATCTTAATAACGGACAATATATCCGAAGAAACAGAAGATTCTACCTCTAAAAACAGTGGCATAACTCCAATACCTAGGCCCATGATACTAGAAGGCAAAACATACAAAGTAAAAACCGATATGGGTAACGTTTACATTACAGTTAGTTCTGATGAGAAAGGAAATCCTATAGAAGTATTTGTACATTTAGGTAAGTCAGGATCCACAATAATGGCATTTTCTGAAGCTATAGGAAGGTTGGTATCTCTCGCTTTACGCAGCAGAATAAACCCTAAAGACCTAATAAGACAGCTAGAAGGTATAAAAAGCGGCCCTGCAATAAGACAACCCGAAGGATTCTTTGTATTTTCGGTACCAGATGCCATAGCGCAAGCACTAAAAAAATTTCTAAATGTAAAGGAAGAAAAAACGGAACATTTATACAAAAAAATTTCAGATAACGATGAATGGCTATGGGTAGGTGATTTATGCCCCGAGTGCGGTACCACAATGATGTTAGCTGGGGGATGCGCAGCATGCCCTAGCTGCGGATTTTCCAAATGCGGTTAATAATTACCAAACTGGCAAAAGGGGGGACAACCCCCCTTCATAAACTTTCTATAAAGAAAAATAGATACCGAATCTTGTCAAATAGGAAAATATTTTATTATTTTGCTTCTAACCAATATTTGTATAACCGCGATTGACACCCGCACGGATAGTCAATAAAATTGGTATGAATTCCTGGGTAGCTCAACTAGGTAGAGCGGTCGGCTGTTAACCGATTGGTTGGGGGTTCGAGTCCCCCCCCAGGAGCCAAAACGCTATAACCTAACTTTAAACAACTGTTAGTTAAACCTACAAATGCAATTATTTGGAATATTTATTTTTTACTAAGAACCGAACACTATATTATTCTCCACTACAAGTTAATTATCCAAAGTACACAAAATCGTAATACATTAAAAATTCCTAATATATATTTTGCTTAAAAGTACGGTTACAAGCAAAAAACTATATCTGATGTTTAACAACTTTATTGTCTACATACAAATACAGCAACTTTAATTGCATAATTTAGACATTTCACTTCTCTAATCAGGAACTACTACACATTCTGAAAATCGAACATCTTCTCCCGTGGTCCAGAAATATCTTTAGCTCCCATAAGGTACAGATTACTTTAATACCCCAACAGTTTAAAGAATAAGAAAATTTAAAAAAACCTTAGCTAAGACCACAATTGCAATTGCATATGAAAATATAGTATTCAACACTTAAACGGAACTATCTGCTAACGCGATCCGATCCAATCATAATAATTGTAGATGTAACCACATACAGATTGGAAAAAATTTAATGAAGTTTTTACAGTTTCGATCACTTGCCACCTAAACCCATATCTGGAGAATATAAAATTAACAAAATAATAGTACATCCGATTACTAACCAATCTGCTTACAAAGCAAACGATCCTACACCCACTACAACTGCAAGGTGAAATTCGCTATTTTCCTGTTAAAAATCTATATAACAGTTGAACCTCTTAAGAGCTGACTCATCATAGTTTGCCAAGCAGATTGCTTCATTCAATAAGGTTAAGTAAGTATAAAAACTACCCTAGCCACATGACTCTATAATCACTATCTTTTACACACTGTCCAAAACAACCACCATAACTTCCAGATCTACCACAAAAACATAACATACTATACGATCTCAACCAACAAGAGTACCATCCTTTAATATCTTTAGCCAAATCGGTTAAAACAAACGTGTTATAACTATTTTCACAGCACGACTTTTTTATCATTCTCTAACACCTAAAACTAATGATCACCCTTTAGAAGGGATTCTATATAGGGCGACTTGTCTATTGATTTCTATCTCTTTGAAAAGCCAGTGTAGATATATACAGAACCTAAGTAGTAACTAGTATTGCCGTTTATACCTACTTACCTATCTATAAAATAATCTCATTCTATAGTTGGAAAGTATCTCTATATCCTTTAACAAAATTCTCCTAGTCCAGTTTTATCCTCTATAGAATATAAACTAGATTTTAAGAGATTTAGCATAGACTAAGTGTAAAAAATTTAAATTACGTTTAAAGATCCTCTTAAGAAGTTTCATTATAAAAATAAATATCTAGCTAGCATTACACTTTACTGTTTAAACAGTTAATACTCCAAAACTATCGTATACAATATGCTCAATACAATATGAGAAAGATTATACCAAGGTAGTAAAAAGTTTCCACTTAAGGTAAATGTTTTCTAAAAACAAAAGCTGCTGTGCAATTTGCTACTAATATTTCCCAAACATCCATACCCGAACGTTTGATTTACTAGTAACAGACAAGCAAAAAATATTACCGGAACCTATACTAAATCCAAAGCGGTTCCGGTAATAGTGTAAGGGTTTAGGGTATATTTAGCTTAGTGGTTGTCCTAACCCTGCTGAGCGTAATACAGCTTCGTTTGGTCCGCGTCCAGCACAGCAGTCGGCCAGCTTACCATCTATCACAACTGCAGGAACTGAGCGAATTCCCAGTTCCTTTGCACGCTGTGCCACCTGAGGATCACTCATGTCTAGGACAGTGATCTCGCAAGAGGGGCACGCTACACTATTTACTAGATTTATAGTTTCCTGACACGCAGGACACCCCGCACTAAACACTTCAATTTTACGTTTTGCGGTCATGATAACCCTCCTTTTATTTGTTGAGTATTAACTCCCCCTGAATCTACTATAGGATCCTCTCCTTGGGGGAGACACGCAGGACAGGATCCTATACTATTGTCGGTTTTCTTTAGTGGCCATACGTTCCAAACAGATGCACCTAACAGCAACGTAACACCTCCATATACAAGAGGTAAAGAGTCTAATATGAACTTACCTACAATTACAGCTCCCGATGCTATTAATCCTAGGATGAAAGGTCCATAACCCCTTCTAGAGGGAGCCTTATACGCCAATCCACCTATAGCAACCAACAAAAAGATGATAGTTATAGGTAACAAGTAAATCTTCTCGAGCAGAAATCCAAAACCAAACGAACTTAATACACCTGCATAGATTGGCAAGCAACTGGGACAGACCCCTACAGGAAGTAAAGAAGCTCCTATACCTGGCAAAGACACAAAAAAACTATGCCAACTCGAAGTTTTTAGTTTATTAGCAGTATCATTGCTAGCATTTTTAAGAGCTTCAGCAATAACAGCTGCTGTTGGCACACCCATGAAGCTACCATCTGAACCGGTATATATTCGGCAACATGATACGTTTTGCATAGGGATTGCACCTGCAACGTCCCTACCGTTTACCAAAATAGTTGGTGAACCGTAATTTCTCACATATGGAGGGCTTGCGGGATTCCCGCGGTCCCACTCTACCCAACGTGCAGGAACACCTGCTTCAGAAAACGCACGCAGGAGTTCAGCTCGTGCTTGAGCAACGTTTGGACAATCACTGTCGTATATCAATTCTACACGTATCATTTCTCTCTATCCTCCAAAGCTTCTAAAATAGGACACTCACTTACAGGTTCTCTTCCCCTACATGTAGCCATTAATCGCTCGAGAACCGATTTCATTTTCAGGAGCGAATCTATCTTCCTGTCGATATCTTCAATCTTTGCTTTAGCACGATTACGTATATCTTCACAAGTAGTTTCTGGGTCAATACGAAGTTCAAGAAGCTCTTTAATCTCCTTTAGAGAAAAACCAAGCTCTTTAGCTCTCTTGATAAAACGTATACGAGCCACAGCCTCTTTAGAGTATTGCCTATATCCAGATGCACTACGCGGTGGTTCCTCTATAAGCCCTTCCCTTTCATAAAAGCGGATAGTTTCTACCCCTACACCTGCAAGACGAGCAACTTTTCCAATAGTCAAAGGCTCCAATATCCTAGACATTCCCATATGGCCTTCAACTAAATTTTAAACCCTATACTTTACTACAGAGTCAAGCCTTTTTGAAAAAATTTTGCAACTACCTATCCTAAAGTATAATCTTTTATTACTTACAGTTGTTACAACTTCAAAGAATAACAACCCTTTAGGAAAAACGTTTACTTTATCAACTCACTTTCGTTATACAAACAAACTCGTATATATCTAAACACGTGAGAAATACTTTGGTATACAAAGGTTTACACGGAACCAGATTGGATAATTTCAAACACTTTTTCCCGTTCTACCTACTTTGTTTTTATAAGGTTAGCAATTCATGATTACAAATCTGATAAACAAGATGAATAGTTACGGAAAAATCTGCACTAAAAATCAAGTTTTACAAACCTCTTCCAACCTATAGCCGCACCACTTTTAACCAAAATTTTGTTAATAAAATTTAAAAATGGATTTTCACCTTATCTTAAATAACCTTCTCCTGGGAACCGTTCTATCAAAATATATTTCATCTCTTGCTATTTGTAAAATCCTCTCATCTTACACCAGCAACTTGAGTATCAGTTCACTCCTTGTAAATAAACTCCGTATTCTTACTACAAACTTACAACTATATTCTAGGATTTAACTAACAAATTTAATGTTAACAAAAGTGTCCTGTCTACTCTATTTTTTAACTAAGTTACAATCGTTGCCCATCTTATCTTTTACAGCTAAAATGTTTTCCATAAACAGGACATTTACGATTTTTGGTCGTTATTAATATAGAAAAGCACACTAAAAAGGAGGAAGTTTTTATGACAGATAAAAAACCAAAGAAAAGATGGATAACCGATTGGTGGCCAAACAGGTTAAATTTGAAAATTTTAAGGCAACATTGCCCAAATCAAAATCCTTACGGGGAAAATTACAGTTATATCAGCGAGGTTCAGACGTTAGATATAGATGCAGTAATAAAGGATTTAAAAAATTTAATGAGAACGTCTCAAGATTGGTGGCCAGCTGATTTTGGCCATTACGGACCTCTTTTTATAAGGCTTGCCTGGCACAGTGCCGGCAGTTATAGAATATACGATGGCCGAGGGGGTGCAAGAGACGGAAGTATAAAGTTTGCCCCAAGAATTAATTGGCCCGACAACATAGCTCTTGACAAAGCTATACGGTTATTATGGCCAATAAAGAAAAAATACGGCAAGAAACTTTCCTGGGCTGATTTAATCATACTCTCTGGCACTATTGCTCTTGAAGATATGGGTGTAAATATTGTCGGTTTTTCTCTTGGTAGGGAAGATATATACGAAGCAGATGAGAGTACAGACTGGGGGCCAGAAGAACAAATGCTCACCTCAGAGAGAATAAAAGAAGGTGAAGTAGAAAAACCGCTTGCGGCAACTGAAATGGGGCTTATCTACGTAAATCCCGCTGGACCAGGAGGCGTTCCCGATCCTAAATTGTCCGCTCAAGAGATACGAACTATTTTCAACAAAATGGGAATGAACGATGAAGACACCGTTGCACTAATTGCAGGAGGTCATTCATTTGGTAAATGCCACGGTGCTGCTCCCGAAGATCATCTAGGACCTGATCCAAGCTCTTCAACTGTAGAACAACAGGGGCTGGGATGGGAATTTAAATATAAAACAGGTAAAGGACCTGATACTTTCACATCTGGATTTGAACTTACGTGGTCTCCTACACCTACAAAATTTGGAATACATTACCTAAAGATGCTCTTCGAATATGAATGGGAGTTAGAAACAAGTCCAGCAGGAAAACCGCAATGGGTTGCTAAAGATGCTCCAGCTACTATTCCCGATGCTCACGATCCTGCTAAAAAACATAAACCTGGAATGCTAACAGCCGATTTAGCCTTAAGATACGATGAAGATTACGCAAAAATAGCAAAAAAATTTCTTGAAAACCCGGAAGAATTTGAAAAAGCATTTGCAAGAGCTTGGTTTAAGCTAACCCATAGAGACATGGGACCAAAAATTTGTTACGTAGGAAAATACGTCCCCCAAGAAACCTTTGTATGGCAAGAACCACTGCCTGAAAGAGACTTTAAGCTTATAGATAAAGAAGATATAACAAAACTAAAGGAACAAATCTTGGATACCAACTTGAGCATTCCTCAACTCGTTTATACCGCATGGTCCTCTGCGTCCACCTACAGACACTCTGACAGAAGAGGAGGAGCTAACGGAGCAAGAATCAAACTTCACCCAATGAACAAGTGGGAGGTTAACCATCCTGATGAACTAACACAAATAATTTCCATTTATGAGAAAATTCAGAAGGACTTTAACCGAGAACAGGAACAAGCAGGAAGTGATAAAAGAGTATCTATAGCAGATCTAATTGTTTTAGGCGGTTGCGCAGCTATAGAAGCTTCTGCAAAAAAAGCCGGATACGAAGTTGAAGTTCAATTCATTCCAGGAAGAGTTGATGCAACACAAGACCAAATCGAAGTTGATTTTTACCAAGATATAGAACCATTTGCAGATGGATTCAGGAACTACCTAAAAAATCCAGAGGTCATAAAAGAAGAAAACGTATACACCACTCCGGAATATTTCCTAGTAGATAAATCCAACTTACTAACACTCACTGTACCCGAAATGGTAGTTCTTGTTGGTGGACTAAGAACTCTTGGAGCAGTATACAGATACGAAAAATACGGTATTCTTACAGAAAGACCAGGGGTACTTACAAACGATTTCTTTATAAACGTACTCGATATGGGAATAGAATGGAAACAAGCTGATAAATACCGTTACTTATTCGAAGGCTACGATAGAAAAACTGGAGAATTAAAGTGGAAAGCCACTAGAGTTGACCTAATCTTCGGACATCATGACGAACTAAGAGCTGTAACAGAAGTTTACGCGTGTGATGATGCACAAAAAAAGTTTATTGAAGACTTTATAAAAGCGTGGAATAAAGTAATGAATCTCGATAGATTCGATTTAACGATAAAAAAATAACATAAAGGAGAGTAAATACCTAACTTCGATCCCTTTAGCGAACTTGAACTTAGGTAGGTGTTGGGAAAATTGGTAAAAATTAGAAGTAAATTAGTATACCGAAGAGCTGTAGTAAACTTTTCTTCTCTAATCCCAACTATACCTAAGTTCAAGTTCGCTATTAAAAACAAAAGTTAAAGTTATATATGAGTTAAAATATTCAATAATCTATCTTAAATGTTTATAACTTGTGGCCACAACAGTAAAACAGAAAATCATATATTTCAAGATACAATTGGAAAAATTGAGTTCATTGACAGACACGAGAAAAATCTTTTAAAAAACTAAGCCATTTAATACAACATCTATATCGC
>JALWYX010000034.1 GCA_027078415.1 Thermoanaerobaculia bacterium | reverse complement strand
GGCTTGTTATATCTGAATATATAAAAGAGGAGAATAGGAAGGTAAGGATAGTAAAATACTAAACCTGTATGTCTTCCAAGCAGAAAATATAAAGACGCATAAAGTGATCTGTTGTCAAAAGCTCTTAGCCAGTCATATTTCTTGGATGCTGGTTTTTCTTTGACTGTTTCCTCCAAACGGGCAAATATGCTTGGTGTTACTTTTCCCGTTAAAGAAGTGCGTTCTTCAGTATAAGGAGATAAGGTTCTCTGTAACGTTAGTGATAGGTATCCTATAGCAAGAGAAAATAGAGATAGAGCCAGTGTAAATATTAATCTATCTTTCCTTTTACTTATAGAAATAAAAAGTGCTGGTATAAGGATTAGGTTTGTAGGTCTTAACGCTATAAGTAGGGAAGATAGAGCGCCTGAGATAAATGGTTTACTGCGAAGGTACATTGTAGCTAACAATGCTATGCAAAAGTTTAGTAGATCCGGTGTTATCCAAAATATATAAGGTATAAGCGGAGAAAAGATGAAGATTGACACGTATGATTCAATAGAGTTGAGTTTTTTTAAAAATAGGTAGGATAGCAAGGTAAATATTAGTAAATTGAATAAAATTGGCGAATAAAGAGAAGGTAAAAGTGAATGTAAAGGTGCTGCTAGTAGGGGATATACAATGGGTTTCGAGTAGTACCAGCTGTTGGATTCTTTGTGCAGAATTATATATTTAGATATATCTGGTAAAGATCGATAAAATTCTATATCTTTGTTGTCAAACGAAAGATCGTGGTGTTTGGTTAAACTTTCTATCATAAGGTAGTAGGTAGGTTCATCGCCGTTTAAATGATTTAGAGGGTAGCGATATGGAGCTATTAGAGCGAAGAGTAACAGTATTAAGATAGCTATAACTATTATTGTTCCTCTCACTTTGACTAATACTAATGTTTTTAAAAAATTTATTCTATAATAATTGCTAAAAAAAGTAGGTGGACTTTTGTTTAACTCTTATTTTTTGCAAAGTGGGAGCAGCGTGTAAACAGTTGGGTTTACTTACAGATTAGCTATAAAGATGTGTTCGGTGTTTGCAGAGAAAGTATGGGTAGGAAGGTAGCGCTCCTTGTAAGTGGTGCTTCAGGTATGATTTTGCCTGCTACGTTTATAAGTGTTGCTAGCAGACTGGATGAAGTGGAATCGTTGGAGGTTGTAGTTTCCAGATCTGCATATCAGGTAATCGCGACCGAATTGGGTGGTGGAGGAACTGAAGCGTTGCTAAGATACGGTTATACAAATAGTTTGAGTAGAAAGAAAATAACGTTTTATAAGGATTCCAATCTAAAAGCTCCACTTTCTTCTGGTTCTTATAGGTTGGATGCTACTGTAATTCTTCCCTGTTCTGCTGCTACCCTAGGTACCATTGTAACTGGAGGTGGGTATAATTTGGTTCATAGAGCTGCGGCCGTTGCTCTGAAAGAAAGGTGGAAATTGATAGTATGTTTTCGTGAAACTCCTATGAGTTTAATACATCTTAACAATCTAAGAAGTTTAGCTTCCTTAGGAGCAGTTATTATACCTCCAATACCAGCTTTCTACGTTGGAGAGAAATTGGAAGATTTTGTATTAGCTTATATTCTTAGGATCTTGGATCATATAGGAATATCGGCTGAAAATTTGGATCGTTTTAGATGGAAAAATGGCTAGAATAATAGATTATTTGAATCTTGTAAAGATAGAACATACCGTTTTTGCTCTTCCTTTTGCCTACTCGGGTATGATTTTGGCCTACGGAGGGGTTCCTCAGATAAAAGTTGTTTTGCTTGTAACACTTGCTATGGTAACAGCTAGAACAGCTGCTATGGCTTTTAATCGCTATTTAGATGCTGAAATAGACGCAGCTAATCCTAGAACAGCTGCTCGTGAAATTCCAAGAGGAGTCGTGAGTAAAAGGGGTGCTATATTGCTTGTTGTATTTTCCTCCATTTTCTTTTTCATAACTGCTTATTTTATAAATACCTTAGCTTTTATCCTAAGTCCCATTGCTTTGTCGTTGATTCTGTTTTACTCTTATACAAAAAGATTTACTGCGTTTTCGCACCTTTTTCTTGGACTTTCTCTAGCTGCTGCTCCTTTGGGGGGATGGATAGCAGTAGTGGAAAGTGTTAGTATAAGTATTATAGTAGTTGCAGTTGCTGTAGGATTGTGGGTTTTTGGGTTCGATATAATTTATTCTCTTCAAGATGTAGAATTTGACAAGCAGTACGGGCTTTTCTCTATTCCAGCTGTTTTTGGTGTGCAAAAAGCTTTGATGATGGCGTTTGTATCTCATATAAGTATGGTATGTTTGCTCTATCTTTTTCCTTTTTTCTATAGAAAAATAGATTTAGGTTATATATATTACTTTGGAGTTACGGCTATAGCCGTTTTCCTTGTAGTAGAGCATCTGTTTGCAAGAAATCTAGATGTAGGAAAGATAAATACCGCTTTTTTTACTTTTAATGCATTTGTTTCAATTATTTTTCTTTTGATAATTTCTTTGGAGGTAGTTGTATAATGAAAAGAAAAGATATAGAACCAGCTGATTTTCCTAAAGAATTACAAGTAATTGCTGAAAAGGTTAAGAGAAACGAACGCTTGAATTACGATGATGCTTTAGTGTGTTTTGAAAGTAACGATGTTTTATCGTTAGGGAAATTAGCAAGAATTGTAAAAGAAGATTTGCACGGGAAAATTTGTTTTTACAATATAAATCGTCATATAAACCCTACTAACGTATGTGTATATACTTATGACTGCAAATTTTGCGGTTTTGCAGCTTTACCTGGTGAGCCTCACGCATGGGAATACTCGCACGAGGATATATACAGAAAAGCTGAATTGCAGGGAGGAGATAAAGTTAGGGAGTTTCACATAGTGGGAGGTTGTCACCCTAGCTTGAGATTATCGTGGTATGAAGAGCTTTTGAGAGGTTTGAAAAAGAGGTTTCCTGAGGTACATATTAAGGCTTTTACAGCAATAGAAATAGGATGGTTTGCTAAGTTGGAAAAGATTAGTGTAAAGGAAGTTCTTCTAAGGTTAAGGGCAGCTGGATTAGATTCGCTGCCAGGAGGTGGCGCAGAGATTTTTGACCGAGAGATAAGAAAAGAGATATGCAACGGGAAATTGAACGCTGATGAGTGGTTGGAAGTTCATCGTACCGCTCATAAACTAGGAATAAAATCCAACTGTACTATGTTATACGGTCATATAGAAAAAGCAGAACATAGGGTGGACCATTTATTAAGGTTAAGAGCACTTCAGGATGAAACTGGTGGGTTTCAAGCTTTCATTCCGTTAGCTTACCATCCTGATAATAACTTTATGGGTATAAAGTTTAAAACTCCTGGATTGGAAGATTTAAAAGTTATAGCTGTTTCGCGACTTGTTTTAGATAATATACCCAACATAAAAGCTTATTGGATAATGTTAACACCTGAAGTTGCTCAGCTCGCTCTACATTTTGGAGCAAATGATATTGATGGTACCGTAGTAGAAGAGACTATATATCATATGGTGGGAGCTTCGAGTCGCGAATGGATGACAAGAGAAGAGCTTGAGACGCTTATAAGGATCGCTGGATGTGAACCTGTTGAAAGAGACACGTTGTATAATCCTGTAGCTTAGCTATGGAGTCTACTCGTACTTCCTCATTTGGCGATATTTTGTTTTCTTTGCTCATAGTTATAGGGGGAGCTACTCTAATTGTTATTGCAGCTTTAGCTGATCCCGTTTCCTACAATTCTGAAACGGTTTCTTTTTTTGGCTGGACTGTCCCCGCTTCTTGCGCATTTAAAAAAGCTACCGGAGTACCCTGCAGTGGATGTGGACTAACAAGATCTTGGATATCTTTCGTGCACGGAAACTTAGCTCTCTCTTTTTATTTTAACCCTACAGGCCCTTTACTTCTCTTCTATCTTATTATACAAATGGTGAGACATTCTATTCTTATATTTCGTAACGGGAAAAAATTTGCACCTACTTTTGAAAGAATGCTAGATTTAGCCTTCCTTCCAATTTTAGGTCTTCATATATTTGCATGGATAGCTAGAGTTTTTCTGGAAATATTTTAATGAATATAAAAGTCGGTACCGTTGTAACAGTGCAGATAGAAGAGCTAGCTTCGTCCGGAGAAGGAAAATCTTCAGTCGGTGATAAGATGCTTTTGGTACCTGGAGCAACTCCTGGAGATATTCTGGAAGTTAGAATAAGAAATATAAGTAGGCAATCGAATAGAATATGGGCAGATATTGTAAATGTTATAAAAAGAGGAGAAACTTTTAAAACTCCAGAGTGTAAAAGATTCTATCCTTTACACGGCTTTTGCGGCGGATGCCAAATTATGCATCTAGATTATAAACGTCAGAAAGAGTTCAAATTTAATGTTATAAGAAAAGCGTTTTGGGATTGTTTAAAGCTGGACCTTTCTTCTCTTGCCCCTAAATTTTTCCTGTCGCCTTCCCTTTACTATTACAGAAATAGAAGTAATTATGTTGTTGATATATTCAAGAGTAAAGTTTATCTTGGTTCTTATTCCCCTCGTAGTAACAAATTTGCTAGGATGGACGAGTGTTTTGTGGTTAAAAGAGAAATAGAAGACAATAGACTTTTTTTGGGGTTTCTGTTGAACGATTTGGGTGTTCCTGTCTATCCTCGTAGGAAAGATGGAGTGAGATGGGTTGTTATAAGAAGTAATTATCTTGGTGAAGTACTTATAGATTTTATTGTTTCTGCCGTTGATCAGCCTAGATGGCTTAATAATGTTGTAAAGAGGCGAAATGAGTTGCGCAGAGTCGTTGGTATTTCCTGGTCATCTAACACTTCGAGCGGAAATGCTATTCGTATTGCTCCATCGATCAACTTGTGGGGCAGAAAGACAGTAGTAGAAAAGATAGCAGGATTAAGTTTGGAGATAGGTCCTGATACTTTTTTCCAGCTAAACAGTGACATTGCTTCTCTGATGTATAGTAACGTAGCTAGATTTGCCTCTGATTATAAAGGAATTGTATGGGATCTATTCTGTGGTGTAGGAGGTGTAGGTATTGCAATAGCTAAAATGCAAGGCGGTTTTCTCTTCGGTGCTGAAGTGTGGGAACCATCAATAAGGTTAGCTAAAATTAACGCTTTCAATAATGATGTGGAAGGTAAGTTTGTGACCTTAGATCTGCAGAGTTCGGTTCCATCTGACTGGGAGCAACCTACAATTGTGGTAATTAATCCTCCACGTAAAGGAGTTGATGACAGCTTGATAGAAAAACTTATAGAGGTAAAGAGTAGACTACTTATCTATATAAGTTGTAATCCTATATCTATGGTTCGCGATATTAAAAAATTTTTGGACAACGGTTACAATATAATCAGATTTGATATATACGATATGTTGCCACATACTGTTCATATAGAGAGTGTAGCATATTTGGTATTGGGGGGATAAAAATGGATCTACCTGCAAAAGTACTTATACATAACGAACTTTTGGGTGCCAAAGGTACCAAAGGCGAGTTGGTTAAAATTTCTGAAGGTTTTTACGAGGTTAAATTAAAATTTGGTGAGCGATTGCATAGGGTATTTTTACCTATTTCACAGACAGTTATAATTTCTCGTGTTCCTGAAGAAGAGACAGCTACAGAAGAGCTACTTATAGAAAGAGGTAAGGCAGACGATTTTTAGTAGATTTTAGGGTAGTTTAGATAAAATTTCTTTTACAGCCTCACGCATTCCCACTATAATGGCGCGTGCAATGATTCCGTGTCCTATATTTAACTCTTCTATCTCCTCTATCTTAGTAATAGGGTCTAAATTCCAATAAGTTAAAGCGTGTCCTGCAAACACTTTTAACCCTAAATCTTTTAAAGCTTTTGCAAAATCTGTTATTTTTGCTATTTCTCCTTCTGAATCTGGATATCTTTTCGCAAACAAGTCGGTATTTATCTCACAAATAGAAAGCCCTTCTATCTGGTTTATATATTTTATCTCATCTATATTGGGATCTACGAAAATGGATGTTTCAATTTCACTGTCTACCAATATATTTACAGCTCGTTGAATATCCGATAAAGTTGCTTTCAAATTAAAGCCACCTTCTGTAGTTATTTCTCCTTCACGCTCAGGCACTAAGGTGACTTGGTCGGGTTTGAGTGCAGCAATTAATTTTATCATTTCTTCGTTTGTAGATATCTCGACGTTTAGTTTTTTAGCAACTTTTTTGAGTTCTTCTATATCATCTTCTTTTATATGTCTTCTATCGAGTCGCAAATGGACCGTTATCCCTGTTGCTCCAGCTTCTTGTGCAACTATAGCTGCTTCAACCGGTGAAGGGTAAGTAGTTTTTCTTGCTTCTCTAATGGTTGCAACGTGATCGACGTTGACAGATAACCTCATTTTGCTACCTCTCGAAAACAGTTTGTTAGTTCTAAAGCTAAGTCTTTTGCTATTTTATCAACTTCTAATTCACCTTCTACCAATATCCGCATAAGCGGTTCTGTACCTGAATATCGAACGTAAATCCTTCCGTTATTTTCCACCATTTTTCTGTATCTTGATAATATACTTGCAAAAGGATCGTTCGTTAGAGGAATTTTGGTTGGTACTTTTATGTTTATTAATTTTTGAGGTTTCGGAGAATAATCTTCTGTGAACTCAGACCATCTACGTGAGAAAGTAGTAGCGATTTTGTGTAGTACCAAGGCAGTAAATAAACCGTCACCGGTTGGCAAATATTTAGAAAAGATGATATGCCCTGCTTGCTCTCCTCCAATCTCTGCACCTACCTTTTTCATTGTAGAATATACCTCTTGGTCTCCCACTTGCGATCTTACCACCTCAAATCCTAGACGCTTTAGATTTTCTTCTAAAGCTAAATTACTCATTTGAGTTATCACTATTTTTTTATTCGTTACTAAGTTAGTAGGTGAATTAGATAGCCATTTTGCTATTATGTATATAGCTAAATCCCCATCTATTACTTTGCCTTTTTCTGTACTAAGTATTACTCTATCTGCATCTCCATCAAAGGCAATAGCTTGTAGTTGTCTTGTTTTGCTAAGTGTTGCTATAAAATTAGGATTTGTAGCTCCACAAGCTACATTTATCTTTGATCCATCTGAATAGTTGTAAGCTTCGTAATCTATTTGCAGTTGTTGTAACACTCTTGGAACCGTTACAACTGCTGCTCCGTTTGCTAAATCTATTAAATACTTAGTGGTGTTTTCCTTTAAGTTGACAAACTGCTTTATAATTTCACCTATATATTTTTCTACTAATTGTTCTTTCAACAACGGGTTATAGCTGGCTGTAGGTATTTTTTTTGTTTTTGTTTCGTAAAAAGTAGATTCAAAATTTTTCTCCCAGATATCATCCCATTTTTCTCCGTTAGGTTTAAAAAATTTTAGTCCGTTGTACTCTGGTGGGTTGTGGCTAGCCGATATGGCTATAGAGGTAGTTTGTAAAAGTTTTGCTAGATACGATAATACAGGGGTAGGAGCTGTTCCTATCCACAAGCTTTCTATACCGTTATACTTGAGACCAATGGCCAAGTTTCTGAATACGTTGTAGGTGGATGGTCTTGTATCACCACCTATTATAACTTCCTGCTTTAGCTTTTTGTTTTTTATAAATTCCCCGACACTTATACCTAGTATAGTTACAGTTTCTGGGTCTAGAGGATACTTTCCATAGATTCCTCTTATTCCGTCAGTACCGAATAGTCTATCTTCGTTCATTGTTTTCCTTTAGCCTCCATTTGACGTCTGGGATTATCTCTTCTGTTTCGGTGATTTTTTCTTCATCAATGTTGATTTCTAAGGGTTCAGGTTGATACATAGGTATAGTAACTTGTACTACTGGTGATCCTATAATCTTAGCTTTTGTATGGGGGGATTTGGCTATAACCCTTTCTTCAAATGTAATGGCGTGTCCACTGAGATCAACTGTAGCAATTAGACTATCAATTTCTTTTAATACGGAAGAAGGACCTCTTACAGGTAGCTTGTCTGGAACTATTGTTGGAGTTCCTACCTCGGCACCAGCAGCGGGCTCACCGACAAACTCTACTTTTACAGGAAATAGTTTCTCTATTACTTTATCAATAGTGACAGTGAACCTATCTGGCTCTAAAGAGACTATTTTTACCCCTTCAGGGAGTTTAATATTGTCCGGGTTTATCTTAATTTCTACATTTCCTATCTTATTGGGAGAGATCGATACAATTGAGTGAAGAACCGAGATGTTTTTGACTTCTCGTTCTTTGCCTCTTATCCTAGCTGATATTTTGTTTACAGGGTTTAGTATTTCTGTGTTTTCCGGTAGAGCATAAGTTATTTCTACGTTTACTATTTTATCTACAATTAACTCTTCTTCTCTCTCTAACCTTACATAGAGCCATAAAAACAACGCTAATGTGAAACTTAAAAGTCTAAAAAGCCACTTTTGAGCAAGTTGGCTATCTTTTATCATCTTTTTTGTCTATGGTAAGTAAGTTTAGCAGATGATTACGTAAAGAGTGTATATCCAGATTCTCTTCTAAAGCTCCTCTTACAGCTAACGAGACAGTTTCTCTCTCTTCTGATACTACAACTACCACAGCGTCTGTTTCTTCCGTTATTCCTATTGCTGCTCTGTGACGAGTTCCCAGTTCGGTAGGTAGAGATGAGGATTGTGATAGTGGCAAAAAACTCGAAGCTGATACGATGCGGTCGCCACGTATTATTACTGCTCCGTCATGTAAAGGAGATTTAGGGTTAAATATAGCAACTAGTAGGTAAAATGATACGTTTGCTTCCACTTTAATTCCTGTTTCTATGTATTGACGTAAACTGTCATTTCTTTCCAAAACGATTAGTGCTCCTGTCGATTTTTTGGCTAAGAAGAAAGACGCTTTTACTATTTCATCTATACTTTCATCTAGAAACGATTTTTTTGTAAGCGAGTATCTCAATGAGGGTTGTGCGAACATAGCTAATGCATCTCTTATCTCAGATTGGAAAATTACTATTATTCCTAGCGGTAAAACGCTGAAGAAGTAGCGTAGTAGGAATTCCAGTGTCCATAGATTGGCTATCCTGGCTATGTAGTAAAATGCTCCTAATATCGCTATGCCCCAAAGAACGTTGAAGGCTTTTGTTTTTCTGAGCAGAAAGAATACTTTATAAATTATGTAGGTTACAAGGATTAAGTCTACTATATCTACTACTGTTATTTGTTTAAACAATACATACCATTTGTGCACTATATTAGGTCTCTCCTAATATGGTTGTAAATATTTTAACTGCTTTTACATTTTCTTCTATGTCATGCACCCGTATAATACTAACTCCTTTAAACAGTGCTATAACGTTAGCTGCTAGAGTTTCCGGCATACGCTCTCTGGGTGACGCTGTTTTTGTTATGTCACCGAGAAATTTTTTCCTACTTAAACCTACCATAATAGGTCTAGAGAAACGGGAAAATTTTTCCAACTCTTTTAAAAGTGTTATGTTATGAGGGGATAGTTTAGCAAATCCAAATCCAGGATCTATGATAATTTGCTCCTCTTTTACACCCTTTTTTCTAAGGAGCGACAATTTATTTTCTATTTCTTCTATTACTTCTCGTGTTGTATCTAGATAATTGGCTTTATTTAACATGTTTGCAGGAGTGCCTCTTGTGTGCATGACTACTAATCCAGCGTTGTATTGCAGGGCTATCTCGGCCATTTCCATATTGTTTAGAAAGGAGACATCATTTATAATGTCCGCTCCCACTTCGAGAGCTAGCTTTGCTACTGTTGGTTTAGTCGTATCTATAGACACCAGGATGTCGCTTGTTTTTCTTATATCTTCTATTATTGGTATAGTACGTTTTATCTCTTCTTCTTCTGGTACAGGTTGTGCTCCTTTACCGTAAGGTCCTCTTGGCCTACTCGATTCTCCACCTATATCAAGAATGTCTGCTCCTTGCTCTATTATCTCTAATGCTCGTTTTATAGCGGATTGTTTATCAAAATATAAACCTCCATCACTAAAAGAATCGGGAGTTACGTTGAGTACTCCCATAACTAGGGGTTTCGTTATTTTAATTTTTTTACGTGGTGTTATTAACGTATACACCGATGCTTGTTTATTGGCCGGATTCTCTAGCTGCTACTTTTGGAGGATCTGAATTGTTCTCGCGTTCTACGGTAGTTTTCTCTTCTTCTTCTTCTTCTTCTTCTTCTTCTTCTTGCAAATTTTGAGAAGATATATCTTTAGGTGCTAGATTGAGCCCAGTTTGTTCTTCAATTATTTTGTATACTTCTCTGCCTTCCAAAACTTCTTTTTTAAGGAGTTCTTCTGCTATATGTTCTAGAAGATTTCTATATTTTGTGAGTATTTCTTTTGCCTTTGAGTAACCTTCTTCTACTATTCTTTGAATTTCTAGATCTACAGCTTTTGCTGTAGCTTCGCTGTAATTTACTGTTTGAGCGAAATCTCTTCCTAGAAAAATCGGTCCAGACCTGTCTCCTAGGGATATGGGCCCCAAGCGTGACATTCCCCATTCGCACACCATTTTTCTAGCTAGCTCTGTAGCTCTTTCTATATCGTTGCCAGCACCTGTAGTAATATCGTCTTGAGTGAGTTCCTCTGCAACACGTCCTCCCATAAGAACAGCTATTTGAGCTTCTAGATAGCCTTTCTTGTAATTGTATTTATCTTCTGTAGGTAATTGCATAGTTACTCCTAAAGCTCTGCCTCGAGGTATAATAGTAACCTTGTGTAGAGGATCAGCCTCTGGGGTAAAAGCAGCTACTATAGCATGTCCAGCCTCGTGATAAGCTGTTATTCTTTTTTCTTCTTCGGTGAAAACTAGTGTTTTACGAGCAACCCCCATAATAACTTTATCTTTAGCGTGTTCAAAATCCTCCATTCCCACTTTTTCTTTTCCCCTTCTTGCTGCTATAAGAGCTGCTTCATTGACTAAGTTAGCTAGATCTGCACCTACAAAACCTGGGGTTCCTCTAGCTATAGTCAAGAGATCAACGTCTTTGTCTAAAGGAATATTTTTTGTATGTACTTTTAGTATTCCTAGCCTCCCTTTAAGGTCTGGTCTATCTACTACTATTCTTCTATCGAATCTTCCAGGTCTTAGTAATGCAGGATCTAAGACATCGGGACGATTGGTCGCCGCTATAAGAATAACTCCTTCATTAGAATCAAAGCCATCCATCTCTACAAGGAGCTGGTTAAGAGTTTGTTCCCTTTCGTCGTGTCCCCCTCCTAGACCTGCTCCTCTGTATCTACCTACTGCGTCTATTTCATCTATAAAGATTATGCAAGGAGCGTTTTTCTTTCCTTGCTCAAATAGATCGCGTACCCTACTTGCTCCTACACCCACAAACATTTCTACAAAATCGGAACCTGAGATAGAGAAAAATGGCACTCCGGCTTCTCCTGCAATTGCTTTTGCTAACAAAGTTTTGCCTGTACCTGGTGGTCCCATAAGAAGAACTCCTTTGGGAATCTTTCCTCCTAATTTCTGAAACTTCTCAGGATCTTTAAGAAACTCAACTACTTCCTGAAGTTCCTCTTTTGCTTCCTCTACACCTGCTACATCTTGGAAAGTTACTTTCTTTTTACCTTGTTGAACCAATTTTGCTCTACTTCGTCCGAAGGTGAATGCTTTGTTAGCGCCTCCTTGCATCTGCTTCATAAACATTATCCATAAAAATATAATGGCTATAAATGGAGCCCAACTTATTAATATATGCAGAAGAGGATTGTTTGTAGGAGGCTCTTCAACCGTTATCTCTATTTTCTTCTTCTCCGCTTTTTTTATCCATTCATGGTATCCTTGCGGTACCGTTGTTACAAACTCTTTTGCTTCCCCCGGCAAATTTTTTCTAAACTTTCCGTATACTTTATCCCCTTGCACCGTTATAGATGCGATACGATCATTTTCTATCTCTTCTATAAGTTGTGAAAACGGTATCTCTTTGCTCATACTTTTCCCAACGTTCAAAGATTGCCAGAGGAGCATTAAAATACCTATTATAAATATCCACGCTATTATAGTTTTAGTTGTATCGTTCATCTTGCGTTTCTCCTCTACTTTTGAATAACAATTTATAAGGGATGTATATTCTACTATAACCCTTTAATATAACCGATGTAAGGTAAGTTACCAAATCTTTCCTCATGTTTTAGACCGTAACCTACATAAATTCTGGCAGTTTTAGGTTTAAAAAAATAGTAGTTGGCCTTAAAAGGAACCCTACGTTCATCTTCTATATCCAAAATAGTTAGGAATAAGACTTCCTTAACACCTTTGTTTATAAGCTGATGGCTTAAATATAGTTCTGTTACTCCAGTTGATATAACGTCTTTTATAATAAGGAGAGTTTCTCCCTCTACATTTAAATTTATAGGATAGTTTATAGATAATATCTGGCCAGTATCTTCAGATAATTCCATGTGTATAAAACCGTATCGCCAGTTAGATTTTATATTTCTCATCAAATCCGCGAGTGCAAAAATAGAACTATCCAGAAAAGCCAATACTAGAGGATCTGTTTCTTTCAAGTCTTTTTCAATAAATGACGCTAGTTCTTCGACCCTGTTGCTTATTTCTGCTTCTCCATAAAGTTTTTCTATTTGCATAATACTCCTCTCCAATTTATTGTACCTATCTCTATTTTGGCAGATAGTGGTTTATATTTACAGTCTTTTGCTATATCTGAATAACCTATACCTGCTCCTATCCAAAGTATATTACCTTCAGAATCTGTGATCAGAGGGACAAATTGTCTCAAAAATCGTGGAATTTTAAGATTTATGAATATATCTTTTAGTTTCCTTCTATGCCCTCTAAGCTTTATTTTATCACCAGTTCTTCTATTTCTTACTATGAAAAAACCGCTTTTAGGATAAGGTAAACCGTTTACACCTTTACTATTGGAAGAGATTATACTAATTTTATCTCCAGAGAAAGGTATAGTAACACTTTCCCCGATTCCTATCTTTATATCGAATTTTTCTATCTCAGGTATAAACATTAGGAACCCTTTCCACTCCACAGCTAACCAACCGTTGTTTATTCTAGTTGTTACCTTGCCTAAATTTAACTGGCGCATGATTTCGTCTATACTTCTACGGGATGGAGGCAGTTTGAGTCCACTTCTAAGAGCTAAATAGGATAGGGTGTAATACCTGAGTTCTTTGTCTAGAGTAAAAAGTGTTTTGATTTTTACCGCTGGTAGGGATAGGTCTGAAAGACATATAAAGTTTTCCACTATTTTGTCAATTTTGTTTTGTGCACCTTTAGAGATTTTAGATATATTAATGATAGTAGTTGGATCGAAGTTGTATTCTTTTTGTAAGTAAGGAATAAGTAGGTTGCGAAAAAAGTTTCTTTTAATCCTAATATCTTTGTTAGAAGGATCTACTATAGCTTCGATTTGCAAATTTCTCTTTATAGGCTTTATATAGTCTAAGATATCTTGTCTATATACACTAAGTAAAGGTCGGTATATCTCTCGATATTTCTCTTTTATTCCTCCAAGACCACGTATTCCACTGCCAAAATATATTCTTAATAGGACTGTTTCTACCTGATCATTGGCGTTGTGAGCTACTAAAATTGCATTTGCCTTCTCCTGCTCCTTTATTTTTCTAAGTAAATGATACCGTATCTCTCGGGCCTTAGCTTCATCTTTTACAGGGTGTAATACAGTTATAACAGATATGTTAACACCAATCTTTATAGCTATTTCCCTAGCTTTTAGGGCTCTTAGACCACTACCTTGATAGAATCTATGGTCTATATGTACTGCTATAGGATCGAGTGCTGGATTTTTAAAGGCTAAGTAAAGCAGGGTTAAAGAATCTATACCTCCTGAATAGCCTATTATTACTCTCCCTTTTATCTTGTGTTTTAGCAAGAAATTGTTGAATACTTTTTCTACTTTGTGCACATTTCTATTTGCATCTTCCCTGGTGGCGGTGACGGGATTCGAACCCATGACCTAGCGATTATGAGTCGCTCGCTCTAACCTCTGAGCTACACCGCCTTGCAACTGATAAGTATACCATAATAAGCCTATAAGTGGTGAGAATGGGTGTGATAAAATCTCTTTATAGAAAGAGTCTTTCTAGGAGAAGAAAATGAAAAAAGAAGAGAAGGTACTGCTTACTTTACCTGATAATTACGTTGGTCCTTTTCCTAACTCGAGAAAGGTGTATATAAAGGGTAAACTTTTTCCGGATGTTAGGGTTCCTATGCGAGAAATACACCTTACTCCTACTTACGAAGGTAAAGGTAGGAGAAGAAGAGTTATTAGAAACAATCCTTCCTTTATAGAGTACGATTCTTCGGGTATTTATACTGAGGATGATGTTGAGATTGATCTGTCGAAAGGTTTACCTAAAATAAGGGAAAAGTGGGTTAAGGGTAGAGCCGAAGTTGAAGAAGTTCATACCAGTTTTCCTAGACTTAGGTGTGATTTACCTTCAGAGTGGAGAGATAGGAAAGTTTTCAAGGCTAAAAAAGGAGCTGCCGTTACTCAGATGTATTATGCCAAACGGGGGGTAATTACTCCTGAGATGGAGTTTGTAGCTATAAGGGAGAATATGTTACGAGAGAAATTGAGGGAACGCTATCCCCATGTAGTAGAACGGGAAGATAGGCTTTTACCTAAGGATAAGCGGTTTTGCTTCCCTCGAGAAGTTACTCCAGAGTTTGTACGTGCTGAAGTTGCTAGAGGTAGAGCTATAATCCCTGCCAATGTCAATCATCTCGAGCTTGAGCCTATGGTTATAGGAAAAAATTTTTTTGTCAAAATAAATGCTAATATAGGTAATTCTGCTGTTGTTTCTTCTATTGCTGACGAGGTTGCTAAGATGGTATGGGCTATAAGATGGGGTGCTGATACTGTTATGGACCTATCTACAGGTAGCGATATATATGAAACTCGTGAGTGGATAATAAGAAATTCACCTGTTCCTGTAGGTACAGTTCCTATATATGAAGCGCTAGAGAAAGTTGGAGGTGTACCCGAAGAGCTGAGTTGGGAAGTATACAGGGACGTTTTAATAGAGCAAGCGGAGCAAGGAGTTGATTATTTTACTATTCACGCTGGTGTTCTATTACGGTATATTCCTTATACAGCTAATAGGGTAGCGGGTATAGTTTCTCGAGGCGGTTCTATTATGGCTAAATGGTGTTTGGCCCATCATAAAGAAAATTTTCTCTATACACATTTTGAAGAGATATGTGAAATATTACGTTCGTTTGATGTGGCGGTTTCGTTAGGTGACGGCTTGCGCCCCGGTGCTTTGGCGGATGCTAACGATAAAGCTCAGTTAGCTGAGTTGGAAACGCTGGGTGAACTTACCGAGATAGCTTGGAAGCACGATGTGCAAGTTATGATAGAAGGTCCTGGGCATATACCGTTACATTTGGTAGAAGAAAATGTTGTGTTAGAAGATTCTATTTGTAAAGAAGCACCTTTTTATACTTTAGGTCCTCTTGTTACCGATATAGCACCTGCGTATGATCATATAACTTCTGCTATAGGAGCTGCAAATATTGGATGGCATGGAACAGCTATGCTTTGCTACGTTACCCCTAAAGAACATTTGGGTTTACCAGACGCTGATGATGTTAAAGAAGGTGTTATAGCGTACAAGATAGCAGCTCACGCTGCCGATGTAGCTAAAGGACACCCTATAGCTAGAATGAGAGACGATATACTTTCTTTAGCTAGGTTTGAGTTCAGGTGGGAAGACCAATTTAATTTGTCGTTAGATCCAATAAGAGCTAGAGAATATCATGATGAAACTTTACCTCAAGAAGAAGCAAAATTGGCTCATTTTTGTTCTATGTGTGGGCCTAAATTTTGTTCTATGGAAATAACCCAACAGATAAGAGAGATGGCTGCAAAAGAAGGAAAAAGAATTGAAGAATTTATCGAAGAAGGTTTAAAGAAAAAAGCCAAAGAATATAGAATGCAACATACAACAAGATAAGAGGAGGGGGAGCAGAGGTGATAAAAAAAAGTTATAAAAAGAATTCAAAATTTTGTGTAGTTACGTTTAAAATAAAACCTGAAGAACAATATTCCAAAATAGAGTTGCTGGGAGATTTTAACGATTGGAAGCCAGGTAAACATGTACTTAAAAAGCGTAAAGACGGCTATTTCAGTGTTACAGTATACCTAGAAAAAGGTAATAAATTTAGATTCAGATACTTAGCAGATGAAAAGAAATGGCTTGACGATGATTCTCCTGACGATAAGGTTCCCAATAAGTTCGGCACGTTTGACAACGTAGTAGAAGTGTAATGTTTGTAGCGTGTGTAAGACATGCGGCTGCTGTGGTAAGGGGAGGAGATAAAGTTTTGAGTGAAGAAGGAGTATACCAAGCTGAGCTGGCAGCTAAAGAGTTGGCGAGATGGAAAATAGTGTTTTCTCTGATAGTTCATAGTTCTAAAACTAGAGCGAGGCAAACAGCGGAGATATTTCAAAAAACTCTTAATCTTTCTTCTGTTACCTATATATCTCATAACGCTGATCCTAACGGTGACCCTGAAATGCTGTGGCATGAAATAGATTCTTTGAATGAGTCAGGTAGAAATGTTCTAATAGTAAGTCATCTTCCCCTAGTAGAGTACTTTACGTCGCTGATATTAACAAGAGATCCAAACCTTGTATCTTTCCGATTTTCTCCTGCAAGTTGGGCCCTTGTAGAGCTTAATAACAGACCGATATTGATGGAGTTCTTTGCGTTTCCGTGATGCAAAATAGCAAATTTAGGTATCTTGTTATAGGAGTGGTGGGCATAATTGTTGTATTTGCTACGTTACTTTTTTTACTTGTTAAAAGGGGAGAGCCTTTTAGAAAAGGACGGTTTGTAACCGATAAAGTTGAGCACAGAATCGAAATCGCATTTGACAAATATGGCATACCTTATATAAAAGCTTTTAGTTGGCATGATGCATATTTTGCTCTGGGTTTTTTGCACGCTAATGACAGAATTTTTCAAATGGATATGGGGCGTAGATTAGCTGAAGGGCGATTGTCTGAAATTGCAGGAGAAAAAACTGTGAAACAAGATATTCTCATGAGAAGACTTTTTCTGAAAAGCCTAGCGTCCTCAATAGTGTCTCGTTTGTCGAAAGAATCTCTGGAAATAGTTCAGGCTTACACTGACGGTGTAAACTTCTGGCTGGAGTTGAATAAAAACAATTTGCCTCCTGAGTATTTTTTGCTTAAAGTTAAGCCTGAAAAGTGGCGACCTGTGGACTCTATCTACTTTTATCTCCTTATGGTAAAGGATCTTACATGGTCAGAATTTTACTCTGAAGTGAGAAACTTAAGATTGATAGAACTCAAAGAAAGAGATTTTGCACTTGTAGATGGTAGAGATACTTATACAACTTATCAATTAGCAAGTTTTTTAAAACAGAACAAACTTTCTAGGTACAGGTTTGATGAAGATATATCAAATAGAGGAGCTAGTAATAATTGGGTATATTCGAATAATAATGTAGTATCGATAGCTAATGATCCTCATCTTGATTTGAAATTACCTCCTGTTTGGTACCTTGCGGTTATACAAGTTGAGAACAGAAAAATACAGGGGGCTACTATACCCGGTTTGCCTGGGGTTGTAATTGGAGCAACTGATTGCTTGTCGTGGGCTCTTACATCTACTATGCAAGATGAAATTGACCTGTTTGTCGAGAAGTGGAACGGTGAAGATAAAGTGTTACGCGATAAAGAGTGGTTCCCTCTAGAGGTAACGGAAGAAACGATAAAGGTAAAAAATGCCGATCCTATAACAGTTAAGGTTTACAAGAGCGATATAGGACCGTTTTTCCCTCCTACCGGTTTGAATCCCCCTTTTAGTATGGAATGGTTGGTTTATTATGCGGATGATTTTATACTGCCACTCAGTAAACTTGCCTCTACCTGTGAGATAGAAGAAGTTATTTCTTACATAGATTCTTTTTTTTCTCCGGCTCAAAACCTCGTGGTAGCGTTGAAAAACGGAGTTATAGCTCATATTTTTTTGGGCCGAATGCCCAAGAGAAAAGGTTCTGGGAATATACCTCTGCCAGCTTGGATAAAAGGTTTTGCAGGCTGGTCAGGCATTTATCCGTTCAGTTATAACAAGATGATTTTTAAAGAAAAAAGCTATATAGTTACTGCTAATCATGATTGGCGTACTGAAGAAGATTCTTGGGAAGGTGTTTTTTATCCTCCTTCACGTTACGTTCGAATTGAAAATCTTATAAAAAATATTGAAAAGGAAGAAGATATACTGTCCTATTTTTCTGAAATACAAACCGATAATGTCTCTCCATTTGCAGTAAAAATAATCGATTTTGTAAAATCTAACCTGTCTTTAGATAGATATCCCGAGATTAAAGAAACGCTAGAACAATTCGATGGTTCTATAAAGGGTAAGAAAGGATTGGTTTATACAGTTTTGTTAGATGAATTGTTAGCTGCTGTTTTTGAAGATGAACTAGAAGCTGCAAACGTTAAAGCTGATTACCTTACTAAAGAACGTTGGTTTTTTAATATTTTAAACAGCTGTAGTGATGGTGGGTGGTTTGATAACCTTCGTTCCGATAAAATTGAAACTTTAAAAGACATTTTGGAGATTGTACTAAAAAGAGCTAGGCAGAGGTTGTGGAATTTCTATGGTCCCCCTCACAGTTGGAATTACGAGGAAGTAAATTGGCTTCTGTTGCGTCATCCTCTTTCTTCTGTACCTCTAATAGGAACTTTTTTAGTACGTGGGCCGTATGGGGTAACAGGTACTGGAAATGCTCCAATAGCTTTTTCTGTGAAAGAGTGGAGAAAAGATAGACGTTTAGTAAATCACGGTCCTTCTCTTAGATTTGGCTTTGATCTTGTAGAACAAAAGGGATATTTCGTTATTCCTGGAGGACAAAGCGGACATCCTTTCCACAAAAATTACGATGATCAGTTGAAACTTTATTTAGAGGGTGAAAGTGTTCCTATTTTAACTTTCGATGACGTACGTAAGAGTTCTTCTCAGTTGATCATTATAGATAATCTTGACTGAGGAAAAGTATGTGGAAAATTATTTGGATTTCCACAAAATAGTTGTTAAATTTTTATGAAAGTTAAGGCTTTCTACTTGGGTATACAAGATTTTAAAAAGGTTTGGGATATACAGAAGTTTATTAGAAAAGGAATTATAGATACAGGTTGCGATTGCTGTTATTTGCTCTTACTTCAGCACAACCACGTTTATACTGTTGGACGTAACGAAAAGGAAGTGCATCTTTTAAAATCTCTCAACGTTCCTATTTACCATATAGAAAGGGGAGGGAAGATCACGTATCACGGTCCAGGACAGTTAATTGGATATCCAATTATGAAATTGAGAGGAAGATGGAAAGATTTAAAATTGTTCATTTCTACTCTTTCTGCCAGTGTTGCTAAAGTGGTATCTTGTTTGGGAGTGGAGTGTCAAGTTAAAGATTTTCCTTTGACAGGTGTTTGGGTTGGTAATCGTAAGATTGCTTCTATAGGTTTGCACGTTTCTAGATGGGTTAGTATTCACGGATTCGCCTTGAATATATCTACAGATCTTAACTATTTTTCTGCTATTTTACCTTGTGGTATGAATATTACAATGACTTCCGTGTTACAAGAGACGGGTAAAATGTTCTCTATAGAATCTGTGGCTAGAAAATATGCTTATTTATATGGGCAATGTTTCGATTTTGAAGATGTTGAGTTTGAAGTATATGAAAAGATAGACTCTTTAGTTGAAGATGTATCGAGAGATTTTAGCAAAACTTGTTAGTTTTGAAAGTGTATCGTGTACTTCCAATTTGCCCTTGATAAAGTATTTAAAGGGGCTATTTTCCGATGTAGCTAAGGTGGATTGTATTTACTTTCCAGAAGACGAAAATAAAGCTAACTTGTTGGTAACTTTAGGGCCTTGCAGAGATGATGGTAAGGGGTTGGTCCTTGCTTCTCATTTGGATGTTGTTCCAGCGGGTGACGGATGGGATTTTCCTCCGTTTCAACTTGTAGAGAGGGATAATAAATTTTTTGGTAGAGGCACAGCTGATATGAAAGGTTTTGCTGCGCTCGCTATAGAGGTTGCTTTGTCTTTTAAAAGTAAAAATCTCGTTAATCCTTTGGTTCTTCTATTTACTCACGATGAGGAGATAGGTGCTGTAGGTGCTAAAGTTCTTTATGATAACAGTGGTTTCTCTTTCCCTAAAAATGTAATAGTAGGAGAACCTACTAAACTTATCCCCGTAACTGCTCATAAAGGTCATTTAAGGGTTAAGATTACTTTCTTAGGTAAGAGGGCTCATAGTGCTTATAAACATCTAGGAGAAAATGCTATTGTGCATGCTAGCCGATTTGTAACAACTCTTTACGATAACTTAGAAGCAATTGAGAATCTCTGTAGTGATTCTGATTCTATCTACTATAACAATAGTGTTAATGTAGGTATGATAAGTGGTGGTGAAGCTGTAAACATAGTGCCTGACAGATGTGTATTGGATATAGGTATTAGAATATCTCCGAGTGAAGAAACTTCTTTAGTGGATTTTAAAGGTGAGTTTGTGGATCCTTTAACAGTTCGAATATTGCGTATTTTAGAGAGGATGCTTGAGGAGATATGTGGTGATCGTTGGATTTTGGAGATTACAAGTTATGTCCCGCCCTTTTATAATGCCAGACCAGGAATCTTAGGAGATGTCTTAGGTAGTTCTACTTACGTGAACTATACTACCGATGCTAGTTGGCTTTCACGCATGGGTCTAAATGTTGTAGTATGGGGTCCTGGCTCTATAGAAGTTGCGCATAAGGCCAACGAGTTTATAGAATTTTCTCAGATATCTAAAGCTAGAGAAAAATTGATACAAGTTGTAAAGATATTGTGTGAAGAATGAGGTTTGACGTAATTTATCCACAAGCCGTTTTTTATAAAGGGAAAGTTAGTACAGGTTTAGCTATAGAGATTTCCAAAGAAGGATATATATCTAGAATAGATAATATATCTGCTTTTAAAGAGTCTAAACGGTTGGAAGGTTTACTTTTACCGGGATTCGTTAATGCTCATTCTCATTCGTTCCAGGTTGCTTTACGCGGTATAAAGGAGAGGTTTACAGAGAAAGACGATTTTTGGAAATGGAGAAAAAAGATGTATAACTTGGTTACCTCTCTTTCACCGCAAAGGATGTATGATATATATTTTAAAGCTTTTTCGGAGATGAAACGTGCCGGTATTACTACTGTAGGAGAGTTTCATTATCTTCATCATATAAGTGGTAGAAGATGGATAGGGGATGAGGTTGTACTTGCTGCGGCTAAAGATGCTAATATCAGAATAGTTTTATTGAGTGTATGTTATTTAACAGGTGATTTTGGTGCTCCTCCTCACGAAGGGCAAAAACATTTTATCAGTACGTCTGTTAAAGAATTTTTCGATGCTATTGAAAGAGTAGGAGGTAAAGCAAGCAAGAATCAAAGTATAGGCGTGGCTCCTCATAGTGTTAGAACTGTTCCAGTAAAAGAGCTCTCTATTGTTGTAAAAGAATCGCAATATCAAAGATTACCAATACATATACATTTGGAAGAGCAAAGTAAAGAAGTTGAAGAAGCTAGAAAGTTTTACGGTAAAAGACCGGTGGAGCTACTATTTTCTATAACTCGTGATCTTAGAAATGTTACAGCTATACATCTAACCCAAACTCCTCCTGAGCTTATAGATAAATTTGCTAGGTTGGGAGGCAACCTTGTAGTATGTCCTATAACAGAAGCTAATCTGGGTGATGGTGTTCCTGACTTAAAACATTCTGGTTTAATGAAGAATAAGATTTCTTTAGGTACAGATTCTTGTCTGAATATATCTATGCTTGAAGAGGCAAGATGGTTAGAACTTACTCAGAGACTCAAGTTTCGTAGAAGAGGTATCTTAGTAGATGAAACTGGGGAATTGGAAATAGTTCTACTTAATGCTATGACATTGAACGGTGCAAACACCCTTTCTGTAGTTTCAGGTAGTATAGAAGTTGGAGCTTATGCAGATTTTGTGTTGGTGAAGATGACAGATGATGTAGAGGATATGCTTTCAGCACTAATATTTTCTGGAGATAGGAGTACTATAACGGCTACTGCAGTCGGAGGAGAATGGGAATTTTATTAAATAAAGTTGCTGTAAAAAGTTACTTTTTTTATCTAACTTTAGTATTTTTTGATTTTAGAGGTTTTCTGAAAGCTGCGATCGAAATAGGGAATTGTTAAAGTTTATACCCCGTTTTACTGTGTGTCAGAGTTTTTCTTCTATTAATTTAAAGGTACGCTAGAGGTGAAAGGTATGTGTGTGTTCTATTCTTTAGCTTCGTTTCTTGGTGGTTTAAGTGTAGGTCTATTTTTTGTGTATTTAATCTACCTAAAAATTGGTAAGTTGCAAAGTGAACTCACGCGGTTGAACCTTGCCAATAAGGAGTTAGCTGTTAAGAATGAACTTTTAGAGAAAGAATTGTCGTATTTGGAGGATAGGGGAGCCAAATTGGAGAGTAAACTTAATTCTATTGTGTCTGAATTGAAAGATCTTTCAGCTTCTACGCTAGAGAGGTATATTAGCTACCTTAAAGATTTCGGTACATCCGTTTTAGGTGATAAACTGGCAGAAGCTCAGAAGGTAGTACATGCTCATGAAAACGAAGTTAAAAGGGTTATCAAACCTCTAGAGGAGCGGTTATCTGAGTTGCGATCACTGGTAGAGATGTTCAAGATTGAAGGAGAGAAAAATTTTGGTTCGATCGAAAGTTTTCTACGGTCTGTTAATAATTACTTGCTACGTCTGGAGAAAGAGAAACAGGAGCTAGTAAAAGCTCTTAAAAGGCCTGAAATACGTGGTAGATGGGGAGAGATCCATTTGCAGAATGCTGTGGAACTTGCCGGAATGGAAAAATTTTGTGATTTTATTACACAACCTGTGCTTGAGAACAATATGCGTCCCGATTTGATGATTAAATTACCTGGTAATAAGGTTGTAGTTGTGGACTCTAAGGTTCCATTAGATGCTTATTTCGATGCTATAGAAGAGGTTGATACCAAGTTAAAAGAAGAAAAAATAAAAAAACATATAAAGCAGATAAAGTCGCATATAAGTTCTTTAGCTAGTAAGAAATATTGGAAGTTGGTAGGGTCTCCAGAGTTTGTAGTTATGTATATTCCTTTGGAATCTTGTTTCAGGGTTGCAGTAGAAAAGGAACCTGAGCTTATAGAGTTTGGTATAAAACAAGGAGTTCTTGTTTGCGGACCTGTAAATCTTGTAGCATTACTTAAAACGGTTTATATTAGTTGGCAAAGGGAACGTGTTACAGAATATGCTCAAGAGATAGAAAAATTGGGGACAGTGTTGTATGAGAGGATTTTATATTTTTTAAACTTGTGGGCTAAACTAGGTGAGAGTATAAAAAAGAGTGTAGATATTTACAATAAAGGATGTGGAACTTTACAGGCTAGAGTTTTACCTTCTTTGAAGAAAATGAAAAACGTCCAACGTAGTAACGAAAGTCCTGTTCCTCCTGTTTCGATCGATGTTACTGTTAGAGGTGATTTTTTGGAAGATGATGGAATTGGATAGGAGAAATTGGGCATAGTGATTTCGCGGGTTGGGCAATTTATTTTTGTTGTTAGTTTGTTTCTTTATGGGTGTAAAGGTGTAGAGAAAGGGAAAAAGATTCCTAAAGACAAAGAAGAGATAGTAGTCTGTTACCACAACGTTCCGTCTACTTTGGATCCTCATTTTCAAGATGAGGTTCCTGCCATGAGAGTACTTATCAATACTCATAACGCCTTGGTTCGATTGAACCAGGATATGGGAGTTGTACCGGATGTAGCAACGAGGTGGGAGACAATAAGTAACACTTTGTGGAAATTTCAGATAAAAGACGGCATAACTTTTCACAATGGAAAAGAGCTTTCTTCTAAAGATGTGGTGTTTTCGCTTCTTAGAGCAAAAAATAGTCCTAATTCTCACGTTTCTCCTTATCTTATGAGTATAGACACGGTGTGGAGTGAAGGTAGTAAAGTCTTTATAAAACTTAATGCTCCGCAATCTATTTTTATTAATAAACTGAGTTTTATATATATTGTTCCTGCAGGATCTTCGTTTGAAAATTCTCTGGATCTTCCTATAGGTACTGGGGATTTTAAGGTTGAAGAATTTTCTGAAAATTTGATCGTTTTAAAAAACGTTAAAGGTGTGGGAAATTTTGAAAAAGCTATATTTAGGTATATAGAAGATCATGATAAAAGGGCTGCCATGTTTTTGCAAGGTGAATGCGATATAATTTACGGTATACTTTACTCATCTTATCTGGACAAGGTAATTGAAAGAAAGGATTTAAAGTTAAAAAGTAGGGTGGGACTTAGCACCTATTATTTGTCTTTAAAGGTTAGCGTTTCTCCTTTTTCTGATAGATTTTTTAGAAAAGCTGTACATCTTTTGTTAGATAGGGAGAGAGCTGTAAAAGTTTTTGCTAAAGGGTTTGGTATTCCTTTGAATCAGCTTGCACCTCCTACAGTATTTGGTTATCTACCCGATCTTCCTCCTTTTGAGCGAAACGTTATGATGGCTAAAGAGTTGCTAAATCTGGCTGGTTTTGAAGATGGAGTTGAAGTTACTTTAACCGCTGTAGTCTCTATTAAGGATCTGGCTCAAGTTGTGGCTGATTCTCTTGCAGAAGGTGGTATAACAGTCAAATTAAACTTGCTAGAATGGCAAGATGTGTATCCAAAACTTGGCAAAGGTGAAGTTGATTTTTATCTTGGGGGGTGGTTTTATCAATCTGGTGATATAAGTGACTTTTTTGAGTCTAAGATACACACCAAGAGAGGTATATACGGTAGGTTAAATACAACAGACTACTCCAATGCTCGTGTGGATAAGTTGATAGAGATGAGTACCGCGGTTATGAATATCGATGAAAGAAGGCGCATTCTGGAAGAGATCTCTTATATAGTTCTAGAAGATCTTCCTTACATTCCTGTACTCTCTAGAGCTAATGTGATAGGGATGAAAGGTTCTCTTGACTTAGTAATGAGATCAGACGGTTTCCTCGTTATTAGAGATATTTCTGTAGTTGAATAGTTATTGTATAAATTGTTAGCGATGTTTAAAAAAGGTATAAAGGAATATTTGTTGTTGTATTTGCCTTGGTTCCTTGCTTTTATAGTGACTATTTTCCTTGTAATTTGGTTGTGGAGATATATCGAGCCTCCTCCTCCCAGAGAGGTATGCTTTGCTGCTGGCAAGAAAGAAGGTAGATACTATAAATTGGCTATACGATACTCAGAGGCTTTGTATAAAAAGGGGTTAGTAGTAAATGTTATAGAAACTGATGGTACTAGGGAGAATTTGAAGCTCTTAAATGATGGTCTGTGCGATATAGGGTTTGCTCAAGGTGGAGTTGGTTCTCCTGAAATTTTCCCTAACGTTAGATCTTTAGCCAGTTTGTTTTACGAACCTTTGTGGATTCTTCTGTCTAAAGGTAGTGGAGTTGAATATATAGGAGATTTGAAAGGTAAAAAAGTTAGTATAGGTACCATAAATTCAGGAACCTACAGTTTGGCTTTGAAATTGTTGAATCTAAATGGTTTAAATTCATCTAATACTGATCTGCTTACGTTGGATGCAAAAACTGCTGTAGATAAACTCTTAAAAAGGGAAATAGATGCTGTGTTTATCGTTATATCTGCTGATAGTGTGCTACTTAGAAATTTCCTTAAAAATGGTTTGGAAATTCTGGATATAAAAAGAGTTCGAGCGTATACTAGCAGGTTGCGTTTTCTGACATCGTTGGTAGTTGGAGAAGGAGTATTAGATGTGCAGGCAAATATTCCTCAAAGAGCTATCACTATAATTTCACCAGTTGCAACTCTTGTGGTGTCTTCAAAATTCCATCCTGCTCTTATACCTCTTATTCTGGGGGAGATGAAAGAGATTCACTTCACAGGAGGACTGCTAGAAAAGGAAGAGGAATTCCCTTCTTCGCGGTTGTTAGATTTTCCTCAACCTAAGACTGCACGTATTTATTTAGAAAGAGGCCCTGGTTTGCTATACAGGATAATTCCTTCTTTTTGGTTAGCTTCACTGATTGACAGACTTAAAATATTGTTTATACCTTTGTTAACACTTATGTTTCCCCTTTTTAAAGTTATTCCTCCTCTTTATAGGTGGGGTATAAGAAGAAGGATATATAAATGGTATAAGGTTCTACGAGAGATCGAGCTTTCTATGAGGAAGGACAAAGAGCTTAAGAAATTTGAGGAACTTCTTAAAGAGGTGGAGAAGATAGAGCAGGAAACGTCGAAGGTTAAGGTTCCTTTGTCTTATATGGAAGAGCTGTATCACCTCCATATGCATGTAGATTTGATTCGAAAAAAACTCATTTCCAAGATAAATAGGTTGCGACATGAAGAGTTATGAGTTTATATATTGATTTATTCTAGTTTTTCTAGTCTTTCAAGGTCCTCATCTTTCCCTAAAATAAGTAGCGAATCGGAGTCTTTTATTTTAATATCTGGTGGAGGGTTAAGTAGGAGTTCTTGTTTTAGTAGATCTCTAATACCTATAACTTGAACGTTGAAGCGGTTTCGTATTCTCAATTCTGCCAATGAATGGCCTATGAAAGAAGGAGGTGGAGCGATCTCGTGTATTCCGTATCCTACGGCTAAAGGTATTATATCTATGAGCGAAGTTCCAGATATCTTTTTTGCTAATCTTTCTGCTGCTTCCATTTCAGGAAATACTATTTCATCTACTCCTATAAGAGATAGCAGCCGTTGGTGTTCGTATGAACCAGCTTTTGTTATTATACGTGGAACTCCTAAGTCTTTAAGATGTAAAGAAACTAGGCAGGATACGTCTACTCGTTCTCCTAGAGATACTATAGCTACATCTATACTATCTGTTCCTATAGCTTCTAGCGCTTCTTTGTCTTGAGCATCCATTAGGATAGCTTTGTCGCAAACATCTTTTACTCTATCTACATTTTCTGGATTTATATCTACAGCTACAACTTGGTGTCCTTCCTCATTTAGATATTTAACTACGTGTGAGCCGAATCTTCCTAATCCTATAACCAGTACACTTGCCATATTATCACCCTATTATTACAGGTTCTTTTGCGTATCGTATATCAAAATCCTGTTTTAATGCTAATGCTCCTGCTAACGTTAAAGGTCCGAGTCTTCCTATAAACATGAGTGCTGCTATGAGTAATTTGTTACTATCGCTTAGGAAAGGAGTTATCCCGGTGGAAAGTCCTACGGTTCCAAGAGCTGATACAACTTCAAAAAAGCCTTGTATAAAAAAAGAGTGTTCTCTGGTGCCTGCATTGAGCATAAATACAACTGTAGCGCTTGTAGCTAGGAGAAAACCTATTATGGAAAGCATAACTGCTTCGTATACTACTTCGCGTGGCAAAGTGCGGTAAAATATGTTGACGTTTCTATGTCCTCTTATACGTGTTAGACTTGCTGCTATAAGTACTGTAAAAGTTGTTACTTTTAATCCTCCTGCAGTTGAACCTGGTGCTCCACCTATAGCCATAAGTAAGATAAGAACAAACAGTGTAGTTGGAGAAAGCGCTCCTATTTCTACAGTGTTAAATCCTGCTGTTCGTGTAGTTACACTTTGAAATATCGATATTACTATTTTTTCTAAAATATTGTTTTCTTTTAACAGTTCTTTTTCAGAAATGTAGAAGAGGATAGAACCTATAAGGTACAGTACACAGTATGCGCTAAGTACTATTTTGGAGTGAAGGGATAGTTTGGTGTTCTTTCTAAATAGTTCTAAAACTTCGTACACTACTATAAAACCTATGCCTCCTAGAAATATCAAAAGCATTACTATGATATTTAAAGTTATGTGTGTTGAATAGCCTTCTAAACTGTTGGTAAAAAGTGAGAAACCAGCGTTGCAAAATGCGGATATACTGTGAAATATTGCGTAATATACACTTTGTTTTATCCCCATCTCAGGGATCCACGCTAACCATAGAAAAAATGCACCTATACTTTCTATAGTTAAAGTGAAAATAACAATTGTTTTCAGAATGTCTTTTACATCTACAGGCTTTTCCGGACCTATTAAAGTTTTTTCTACTATATGTCTGCCTCTGAATCCTATTTTTTTCCCAAGTATACCTAATATTATGAAAGAGAAAGTCATAATCCCTAGTCCACCTAATTGAATCAGGAGCAGGATGACCAGTTGCCCAAAAAGGGTGAATTTATCCCCTGTGTTTACAACAGTTAACCCTGTTACGCAACTTGCGCTTGTAGCGGTGAATAGAGCATCTGTAAGAGAAAGTGTTTCGCCTTTTACAGCTGCTTTTGTTGAGAGTAGCACTGTTCCTATCGATATGAGTATGCTGAAACTTATTATTAGAGTTATGGGGGGGTATAGGATAATTGGTGTTAATTTGTGTAAAAGTTTTTTATATTTCACAACAAAGATGATACAATAAAAACTCCCGAAAGCGATTTCTAAAGTGGAGGCTAAAATGGCGTACAGATGTTATTTTTGTGGTAAAAAGACAGTTGCTGGTAGGCAGATAAGTCACGCTCATAATGTGACCAGAAGAAAGTTCCGCCCTAATTTACAAAGAGTTAGAGCTCTTATAGATGGACAAGTGAAGAGAATCAAAGTATGTACTACCTGTATAAAGATGGGTAAAGTTAAAAAGCCTCCTTTATCAACTATGAGCCACTCAGCCGTTTAACCTTTATAACTCCTTTTACCTTTTTTATATTTTTTATCACATCGGTGAGTTGCTGTGTGTTTTTAACGAATATTACTATTTCAGCGTACCCTCTGCCGGGCGGAACGTTTTTGCGCATAGCATCAGCATTAAGTTTTCCTATATTTATATGATGTTTATCCAATATAGAGGTAACAGATGCTATTATCCCTCTTTTGTCTATAAGTTCTAGATGCAGTTTTACCGGAAATAGAGATTTTTTATTGTATTCCTGATTCCAATATACTTTTATGAATTTTTCACTTGGAAATAGGTTGTTTCTGATATTTTTACACTCTATTCTGTGAATAGATATACCTCTACCTCTTGTTATATAACCTATAATTTTATCTCCAGGTATAGGAGCGCAACATTTGGCAAAGTAGGTTAGAAAGTTTGTTTCTTCATCCACCAAAATAATTTGATTGCTTTTTTTAAAGCTTTTTTCTACTATTCCCCAGGCTTTCTGTAATATCTTACTTAGCTTTTTTTCTTCTTTGTGAAAATGTTTGATTATCGATTGTGTTGATATCTTCCCAAATCCTATATGGACAAATAGATCTTCTAGTGTTGATAATCCTTTACTCTTAAGGTATTCTGGGAAACGTTCGTCGCTTTTTATATTTTCTAAAGATAAATTGTAATTTTCCAGCTCTTTTTCGAGTAAATGCTTTCCTATTGCTTTGGCTTTTTCTTTTTCTTCTCTTAGAAGCCATTGCTTTATCTTAGATTTTGCTTTTGAAGTTACAACTAGGTTTAACCAATGGCGCTTGGGGGAAGCTTTTTGGCTTGTCAGTATTTCAACTGTATCTCCAGTTTTAAGTTTGTAATTTAGTGGTACTAAAACGTTGTTTACTCGTGCACCACTACAGTGATTACCAACTTCTGTATGGATTCTGTATGCAAAATCTATAGGTGTTGCTCCTACAGGAAATGCAAACACTTCTCCTTTAGGAGATAAAACGTATACTTGATCTGTGTAAAGATCTATTTTCAATAAGTTAAAAAACTCTTTAGGATCGGTGAGCTCATCTTTTAAGTCGAGAAAACTGCTGATCCAACTGTTCCATCGTGATCTTAATTTCATTACATCTTTGTCTATAGCTTTTATTTTTGATCCTTTCTCTTTATATGCCCAGTGTGCGGCTATTCCTTCTTCAGCAATTTTATCCATTTCATAAGTTCGTATTTGAATTTCGTACGGTTTACCTTTATAAAGAATTGTAGTGTGCAAAGATTGGTATAAATTCTCTTTTGGAGTCCCTATATAATCTTTTATAGTGCCAGGAACATGTTGCCATTTACCGTGAACTAAGCCTAATATAGCGTAGGCTTCTTCTTTAGTGTTGGTTAAGACGCGGAAAGCTACGTAGTCATACAAGTTATTTATGTTCGATATTTTTTTCTGTTCCATCTTTTTGTAGATAGACCATAGACGTTTTACCCTATAGTTTATAGTTACATCATAGTTTGCAAGTAGTTTATTTAGTGCTTCAAGAATCTCGTCCAACAGCTCTGCTCGTTCTCTAAGATAAAAGTATAGTTGTACCCGTAGGTCAAAACATTTTTCAGGCTTTAGAAAATAGAATGAGAGATCTGATAAATCTCCCCATAAATGCGATATCCCCAGTCTGTGAGCAATAGGAGCGTATATGTCTAACGTCTCTCGAGCTTTTCTTATCTGTTTTTCTCTGGGAAGCCACCCCAAAGTTGTCATATTGTGTAATCTATCGGCAAGTTTGATCAAGATCACTCTTATGTCTTTTGCCGTACTAAGTAATAACTTTCTAAAATTTTCAGCTTGTATAGCATCTTTGTATGTGTATTTGCTTGAATGTCTTCCTATTTTGCTAACCCCATCTACTATCAGTGCTACTTCACTACCAAACAACCTTTCTATCTCGTCTAAAGTTGCTTCTGTGTCTTCTACAACGTCGTGAAGCAAAGCGGACACTATCGATGTTGTATCGAGCTTCATGGAAGCAACTATGTAAGATACATTTAAGGGATGAGTTATATACGGTGTGCCGTCTTTGCGTGTTTGTTTTTTGTGCTTTTCTTTTGCAAATTGGTAAGCTCTATATATCTGTTTTTTATCGTGAGGTATTCCGATTTTTTCTAAAAGGTCTATCACATCTTCTATCCCAGTAACTTTAGGGGGAGCCACAGGAGGAGCTTGAAATTCTCTAAGAAGATTTATTCTAATATGCGAGATACTAATATTGGTGGTTTTGTCTTCTACCATAACGGTTGATCTTATAATATTTTAACCGACGTGGACAAAAAATTTTATTTTACCTTATCTTTGATGGCTTTGTACCCTACTATTGCAGCTCTTTACTACTATCTTTACCTTGACTATAACCCTCTTCCATTTTACGTTATTAGCAAAATCGTTCAGCTTATAATTGCTATATGGGTATTTCTGCGTTTTAGAGGGTTACCAAGAGTTAAATCGTTCAACAAAATTTCGGTCTCGCTAACTATAACCTCTACTGTATTTCCTCCCTTACTACTTTTTCTGGCTATCTTGGTGTTTTCTTATACACAAAGTTGGGAAAATGTTCAGAGAGCAATAGTGGAAAAGATCTATCTATTTTCTTTGCACAACTGGTATATATATTTTGTATTTGCAACTGTTATTTCTTTTTTACATTCTTTTATGGAAGAGTTTTATTGGAGAATCGTTTTTTTCAACTTGTTGCGAAATTCTTTCACATTTTTAAAATCTTCTTTCTTTTCGTCTCTCTTTTTCAGTTTGCATCATCTTGTAGTTATTATAGAATTGGCTGGCGATAACAACTATTTTGTGGTTGCTTTGGCGTGGGTTGCAATTATTCTAGGATTTAGTTGGTGGAACTGGCTTTATGTAGCTACAGGTAGTATAGTCTATCCTTGGGTGAGCCACATTTTGTGCGATAAAGTTATTTTTATCTTCGGTTGGTTCGCGTTTTTAAGTATGTACAGTAGTTTTTGAACTCCTCTTTTTCAAGGTGTAAAATTGAACTATGGTTGAGAGTGTGTTCTCAAAAATTATAAGAGGTGAAATTCCTTGTTATAAAGTGTATGAAGATGAAAAAGTTTTAGCGTTTCTCGATATCAATCCTTTATCTAGAGGTCACACCTTAGTTATACCTAAGATAGAAGTGGCTTATTTACATCAGTTGCCCGATGATTACGCTGCTGCTATAGGAAGGGTTTTACCTCGTATAGCTAGGGCTATTATGGAAGCTACAGGAGCTGAGGCTTATAATATTCTGCAAAATAACGGTTCCTTGGCTCATCAAGCAGTATTTCACGTTCATTTTCATATTATTCCCAAATTTAAAGATTCTGGACTTATTATAGGTTGGAATCCTCATAGATTATTGGAAGAGGAAGCTGAAGATCTTTTGGAAAAAATTAAAGAAAGGTTATGAACAGAAGTTGGATTATAAATAGTTTCGGCGGTATAGATAGTCTTGAATTGCAGTCAAAAGATATCCCCTCACCTTCTGAAAATGATGTGTTGTTAAAGGTCCATAATGTATCTCTTAATTATAGAGACTTACTTATGATAGAGGGTTTGTATAATCCTAATCAGCCTTTACCTATAACCCCTTGTAGTGACGCGGCTGGAGAGATTGTAGAGGTAGGTTCTGCTGTTAAGGAACTTAAAGCTGGAGATAGAGTAGTTACAGTTTTTTCTCCGTTTTGGGAAGATGGTGATCCTACAAAGAGATTTTTACGACAAGTTTTAGGAGCGCCTCTACCTGGAGTTTTGAGTGAATATGTAGTTTTACCTAGAGAAGCCGTTCTTAAAATTCCTGAGGAGTTAAGCTTTGAAAATGCAGCAACTTTACCTTGCGCGGGTGTTACTGCTTGGTCAGCTATTTGGAAAACTGGAGGACTTAAACCTGGAGACACTGTTCTTACATTGGGAACAGGAGGGGTGTCTATATTTTCTCTACAGCTGGCTAAGATAATCGGTGCAAGAGTGATAATCACTTCCAAAAGCTATGATAAATTGGAGCGTGCTAAAAAGTTAGGTGCAGACTTTACTATTAATTACATTTCTAACCCTAATTGGGGAAAAGTTGTAAGAGAGATAACTGGAGGAGTAGATCTTGCTATAGAAGTTGGAGGCGCTAAAACGTTTTCCCAGACAGTTAAGACTCTTAATCCCGGTGGTAGAGTAGCTTTAATAGGAGTACTAAGTGGCGTAGAAGCAGGTTTCCCCATATTGGCAATCCTTATGAATATGCTTAAAATTTATGGGATTTTTGTAGGTAGTAAAAAAGATCTGAAAGATCTTGTAAAAGCTGTAATAACTAACGACTTAAAACCAGTTATATACGAAATCTTTCCTTTTGAAGATGTTAAGCACGCTTTTTATGCTCTTAAAGAAGGAAAACACTTTGGAAAAATAGTTGTGTCTGTAGGGTAGCTTATGACCTCTAATAACGTGAAAAGAAACCGGCCAAAGATAGTCATTGTCTCATTAAAATCGTTGGTAGGAATGTTCGTTTTATTGATAGTTGCTCTTTTCTTCCTTGTTATTTATAAAAGTGACAAGAAAGGTTTTTTGAAAGACGTTAAACATCTGTTTTACTCAACATTTTATATACCGGGTGACACGGAAGATTTACCTACTCCCCAGATAACTAGACAAGTTCTACCTAAAGAGGTTGAAGAGAACAGAAATACAAGTGGTTTTGAGGGTAAAGATAAAGTCGCAGTAGATATTAGCAACTCTAAAGAGAGTGATAATGAGAAAGTGGAAAAAGAGATCGATCGCGATAAAGATAAGACAGAAAAAGATAGTCTTGAGCTTGTAGAGGACAAAGATAGTAGGGGAAAGAGTGATTTTTTAGAGATTTGTGGTAAAAAATGGTATAAAACAAAAAAATCTTTTTCTTTTATCAAACTCCCAAAGATAAAGACCGGTTTGCCTTGGTATAAAGGTAGGTTGTACGGTAAGGTTTCTTTTATTAACCTGTGGGCTAGTTGGTGTTCGCCTTGTAAGAGTGAGATGCCTTACATTGAGTATTTGCATGATTTTTTGAAGAGTAAAAAGATGAGACGTTACCAAGTTTTGAGTTTTAATCTTGACCATGATATAAGTAGAGGTAGACGTTTTGTTTACAAAACAAAAATGAAGGTTCTGTCTCTTTATGCTTATAGAGAGTTTAAATGGGTTTTACAGAAAGGTATTCCTACAAATTGGATAACAGACAAGAAAGGTGTTGTGCGTTATAGATCGTTGGGTTTTTCTAGGGAATGTTCTAAGGATGAATGGAGTAAAGAGATTGTATCCTTGATGCAATATATTTCATGAGACAGGGAGAGGGTATGGTTGATTTTAGCAAAAGTTTGGAACTGGAACAGATTGCTGAAACTGTGCGTACTTTTGCTTTGAATGAGATATATCCTAGGATCGACGAGATAGATGAGAAACAGATTTTCCCTGTAGATATCTTGCGTAGGTTGGGGGAACTAGGGTTTATGGGTGTGATTTTTCCTGAGAAGTACGGTGGTGCGGATTTTGATTATAAAGCGTACGCTACAACTATAATAGAGTTAGCTAGAATAGAGCCTTCTGTCGCGTTGAGTGTGGCGGCTCACACCTCATTATGCTCTAATCACATATTTACTTTTGGTAACGAAGAACAGAAGAATAGATGGTTACCGGATCTCGCCTCTGGTAGGAAGATAGGTGCGTGGGCTCTTACAGAACCTGGTTCTGGGTCGGATGCTGCAAGCATGAAAACATTGGCTGCAAAAGTAGACGGTGGATGGCTGATAAACGGTAGTAAAGTTTTTATAACACACGGATATAGTGGCGATATATACGTTGTTATGGCGGTTACTGATCCGGGAGGTCGTAAAGGTAGAAATATTTCTGCTTTTGTTATAGAGAAGGGAACCGAGGGGCTTAAAGCTGGAAAAAAAGAAAACAAATTGGGAGTCAGGGCTTCTGAAACTACAGAGATTATATTGGAAAACTGTTTTGTTCCTGATGATAACGTTTTAGGGGAAGTAAATACCGGCTTTAAACAAGCTATGACTATACTTGATGGAGGTAGAATTTCTATAGCGTCTTTAGGTGTAGGTATCGCTAAAGGTGCGTTTGATATATCTATAAAATACGCTAAAGAACGTGAGCAGTTTGGTAAACCGATAGCATCTTTCCAAGCTATCCAGTTTACCTTAGCAGAAATGGCAACCAGAATAGCAGCTGCAGAGGCTCTTACCTTTGCCGCAGCTGCTAAAAAGGATAAAGGTGAACCTATAACTTTACTAGCTTCAGAGGCTAAGTTGTATGCAGGAGAGACCGCGGTTTTCTGTTCCGAGAGGGCTGTGCAAATACATGGAGGATATGGATTTATTAAAGATTACAAGGCGGAAAAGTTTTACAGAGATGCGAAAATATGTACTATAGGTGAAGGAACTTCTGAAATTCAAAGACTTGTTATAGCTAAGAGGTTGTTCAACCAATGATAACTAAAATAGATCACATTGGAATAGCTGTAAAATCTTTAGAAGAAGCTATAGAAAAGTATAAAACTCTGGGCTTGAGAATTACTAAGATAGAAGAGGTGCACACAGAGAAAGTACGTGTTGCTTTTATACCATGTGGAGAAACTAAGATAGAACTCCTGGAACCCACATCTAAAGAATCTCCTATATGGAGATTTATTAAAAAAAAAGGTGAAGGTATTCACCATATAGCACTGTTTTTCGAAGGAGATCTAAAATCATTTAGTGAACATCTCGAAGATAAAGGTGTATGTACTTTAAAAAAACCTATAAGTAAGGGAGCAGACGGCAAAGCTGTACAATTTATACATCCTAACTCTATGGGTGGTGTACTAGTAGAACTGGTTTCTTTATGGAAGGGGAATTCGTAGTATTGCATCTGGTAAACCCTAGAGAAAAGATGTGGGGCAAACTTCTTAAGTTGGGAAGTGAAGGAGTACTTGTTAAAGCTATAAGTTTAGATTTCTTTGATGAATGGGTAAGAGAAATAGTAAGAGGTTCACCAACGCTAGGATTATCAACCGTTTTTTTTCCTATGCGTAGGATAGAAAGAATAGATTTTGACCGCGATCAAGTTGTGGGAATTAGTTACTATCAGAGATTTCTAAATATAACTGGAATTTCAATAGAGGAGTATATTGAAAATAGTAATAGATAAGAAAAGTGATAACTTCAACGGTTTATCTCTTTATAAGTGTAGTATTTTTTCTAACTATTTCGTTAAATTCTTGGTTAACTATCAAAGATAGAGTACTGTTTTTGCTCTACCTGTTTATTCCTCTACTTGTTATAGCGATAATAGAAAGTTCATTACGAAAATTTTTAAGAAAAGATGGCTTTGTCCACTATATAATTGGAGCATTTGTATTGGTATACACTTTGCTCTTACCCGAATTAAAAATAAACACTTACTTCCTTAGTAATTTACTTTTTTCTCGTAAAATCGGATACCTAGTTGTGTTTATTTGTGCAGCGCTGGTTATCGCTTTTTTTATAAGTAGATTCAAGTATATTAGCTATGTTTTAGGAGTTGTAGCTTCTCTTATTGTAATAAGAGGTTTACTGTTTCCTTATGTGACACAGACAGAAAGAGTTTCAGAAGTGCATTTTGAGGTAGAAAGCAGAGTACCAGTTAGAACTATTCTACTTGTAAGTGATGGGTTAGACCCTCATCTGCTCTTTAACCTTGCACTCTCGGGAGAACTCACGTTTATAAGATCTCTTCTACAAAACGCTACTTACGGAGAACTAACAACCGTTTATCCTGCTCTTTCTGCAGCAGTTTGGAGTTCTATGGCTACTGGTGTAACACCGGATAAACATGGAATAGAACATTTTATATTTTTCGATTTGCCAGGTTTGCAATCGCATATATCTTCTTTTCCTTTACATGTAGGGCTCAATTTTTTTGTAGTTCCTTTTATAAAGATGATTTTCAAACAAGAAATTGTTAGACTTTCAAATTTGGAAAACAGTTTGTATCCGCCATTTTGGGAGATTGTAGGATCTACTCGTAGTTATGCAGTTGTTAAATGGTTACTAACTAACAGAACTATTATTACCAATTTTCATCTAAACTTGGAAACTGAAAATTATGATGTTTACAAGTATAGGTTAAATGACCTGTCGAGTAAAAGTGCTATTTCAGATAAGTGTAGGGATTTTTTATCTTCTTATGAAGAAGATCTTTTGTGGCAGGTTTTTCTGACTGGTGACTATGATCTTTTAGCTACAGAGTTTGTTTCTGTAGATAAATTTCACCACTACTGTGGTAGAGACTATAGAAGAGGTATCAAAGAACCTATAATTAAACGTTATAAGGATTTCGAAAGATTTCTAAAGGAAGTTGTAGAAGGTTTGTCAAATGTAGCTGTTATAGTAGTTTCAGATCATGGATTCGATTTTGATAACCTCCACCATATCAGTGCTCCTCCGGGAGTATTTTTGGCTGTAGGGCCCCCTTTTAAAAAGGGAAACGTCACATTATCCATATTGGATTTAAATCCCCTTATTTTATATTTGCAAGGATATCCAGTGCCTAAAAAAAATGGTAAAGGTTTTTTATCGGTTATAAATGATCACTTTATAAAAAAATACCCTCCTAGATTTATAGATAGCTATCCTCTTAGAGTAAAGACGGAAAAAAGTAATAAATACCTAGATGAAAGTACCCTCAAGGTTTTAAAAAGCTTGGGATACCTTCCGTAAAACTTTTGTTCTTCTCTTTTTTTTACTGTTTTTTTGTGAAAAATACTTTTGGTAGATCTGTTTTGCATCTTTTTACAATTCTTATTTGTTATATGTGTGTTTACCTGCTAGTTGTAAGGTACATAAGTGTGTAAAGAGTGTTGTTACTTTATTGAAACTTTTTATATGAATAAGTTGTTTGCCTGATATTGGCAATTTGATTTTTGATGTTGCGATGAATTAGGAGTATAAAAGCGTTTAATAGATGGTGTAAAGTCTATTTTTTAATTTAAAGGGTTATTAGCTTTAGGAGATAAAAATATTGTGTTGAGAAAAAGTTTTATTTTTCTAAGTTTTGGAGATCTACTAAGGAGTTGTGTTTTTGTAATTTTTATCGTGATTTTGAGTATTAAGATTGTACAGCGTTTTTTCTACTTTAGAGTGTAGTTGGTTTAATCTAAAAGTTTTGATATATCGCTTTAACCTTTTGTGCTTTTTATTAAATTTTCTTTTCTGTTTCGGTAAAGTTCTGGTGAAACTGCTTCTGCCATTTTGTCTATGTCTAGGTCTATATTGAGGAAAGATTCTATTTTTTTAGCTGCGCTTCGAGGGTCTTGAATAACGTCTAGGTAATCTAGTACTATAAAGCGAAAAGAGGGGCGATGGTGCATTATAAAGAATATCTGTTCGAGGTGTTCTTTCCAGAAAACCATCATTTTTTCGTCAGGGATAGAGTGTTCTTCGCCCCTACGATGAAGCATTTTGGCTTGAGAAACTAAGATCTCGTTGAGATCGCGTTGCATAAATATTATGTTGTAATTGTTATTATCGGGTAGATAACGTAAGAGGAAGGAGATGATTTTGATACCTTTGCCTCGTATTTTTTTTAGCCATTTCAGGTTTTGCCCCGATCTGTGGATATCTTTGACAGGTTCATATTCGAAGTATCCTTTTGGATTATCTATGTCAGCTTTACGCTTGTTGTCCGATACTACTTCTAATCCCCCATCACGAAGCATTTTCATGGCCATTGAAGTTCCTGAGCGGGGTAATCCTGATACCACTATTATAGGTTTCCCGAAAAGTAGCTTTCTGGTTAACGAAAATGGGCGTGTATATTCTTTTGTTCTGTTCATTTTGTTTATTTTTCTCCTTTTTCCTAACGTTTCTTTTGCTTACGTGGGACCTGGGGCAGGCTTTGCCCTAGTTTCTTCTCTTTTCGCGGTTGTTATAACTCTCATAGTTGCCATTTTGTCGCTGCTTATCTGGCCATTTAAAAAACTATATAGATATTTTACCCTTCCAAAGAGAAAGGGTAAACCTTTAGCTAGAAGGGTTATAGTTTTAGGGTTCGATGGTCAAGACCCTGAACTTACTCGTAAATTTATGGATCAAGGTATATTACCCAATTTTTCTAAGTTAGCTAAGGAAGGTTGTTTTGTTGAACTAGGGACTACCATACCTGCTATTTCTCCTGTTGCATGGTCTTCCTTTTCCACAGGAACAAATCCGGGCAAACATAATATATACGATTTTCTATCTAGAGATCCTAAGAGCTATCTTCCTGTTATATCTTCTTCGAAAATAGGTAATATTAGTAGATTTTTAAGAGTGGGAAAATATAGGATTCCTCTAGGTAAGCCTGAATTGAAATTGTTGCGTAAGTCAAAGCCGTTCTGGGTAACGTTGGGTGAGTACGGTGTATGGAGTTCTATATTAAGGGTCCCTATTACTTTTCCACCGGATCAATTTTTTGGAGTAGAACTTTCCGCTATGAGTGTTCCTGATATTCTTGGAACACAGGGTACATTTATATTATTTTCCTCAAGCGAGGAAGATGGAAAATTTGAAGAAGGAGGTATACGTAAGAGACTTATAAAGGTAAAGAACGGTTTGTACAGAGGTGAGTTTCCTGGAGTACCTAATATATTTAAGGTCTCTCAAGAAGAGGTTAAGTTGCCTTTTACGTTAGAACTGTACGATGAAGGTTGTTACATACATTTCAATAGGGAGTCTCTGTTTCTAAAGGAAGGTAAGTTGAGCGAATGGGTTGATATTAGGTATAGACTTCTGCCCGGTGTTAAAGTGTCTGCGATAACTCGTCTTCTTTTCTTTAGGGAAGGAGATGATATATTTCTCTACTCTACTCCTTTGAATATAGATCCTGAAAGGCCTGCTATGCCTATTTCGCATCCAAATTATTTTGCTCCTTATTTACGCTATAAATTGGGTAAATACGCTACTTTAGGTTTAGCTGAGGATACCTGGGCGTTGAATGAGAAGGTTATAGATGACGATACATTCTTGCAAATGGTGTTTGATATAGATAAAGAGAGAGAAGAGCAGTTCTTTTCTCTTTTAGATGATTTGGATCAAGGAGTATTGGTTGCCGTTTTCGATGCTACCGATAGGATACAACATATGTTTTGGCGTTATATAGATTATAATCATCCAGCAAATCCGAAAGGAAAAAAAAGTGATGCTATAGAAAGGTTATACCGTAATAACGACCGCATATTGGGTAAGCTCCTTGCAAAGATGAAGGAGGGGGATTTTGTGTTTGTCATCTCAGATCACGGCTTTAACTCGTTTAGAAAGGGTATAAACCTTAACGCGTGGCTGTTGCAGGAAGGTTATCTGTGTGTCAAAGAGAAATATAGCGGTGAAAGGGAGTGGCTTAGAGATGTTGATTGGTCTCGAACGGTTGCTTACTCTCTTGGATTAGCGGGTATATATCTAAATATCAAAGGTCGAGAAGCACATGGAATAGTAGATCCCGGAGATGAAGCTAAGAAGATCAAAAAAGAGATAATAAAGAAGTTGGAGAACTTAGAATATGAAGGTGAGAAAGTTATTAGCAAAGTTTACGATACTTCCGAGTGTTACTGGGGTGGATATGTTGATAATGCTCCAGATTTGATAGTTGGATATAACAAAGGCTACCGTGTTTCTTGGAATGGTGCTAGAGGGGTGGTTAAAGGAGATATTGTAGAAGATAATGTGAAAGCCTGGAGCGGTGATCATTGTATAGATCCTAAACTTATTCCTGGTATTATGTTGACAAATTTAAAACTCCAGAGTAAGGAGTGCAATATAATCGATTTAGCTCCTACTATACTAGATATGTTCGCTGTGCCTATTCCTGCGTTTATAGATGGTAAAAGTTTGTTGAAGCAATGATAAGAAGGTACGTTCTTTTTACTTGCTTATTTGTTATTTTTGGTTGTGTGAAGGAGAGATATAAACGGGTTATAGTGATAGGAATTGATGGTATGGATTATTCTTTAACCAAGCAGCTTATGGAAACTGGTGAACTGCCAAATTTTGCGAGGTTGGCTAAGGAGGGTAGTTTCTCTTCGTTAGCTACTTCAATTCCACCTCAAAGCCCAGTTGCTTGGTCTAGTGTAATAACCGGCCTAGATCCTGGTGGACATGGTATATTTGATTTTATCCATAGAAATCCTGATACTATGACTCCCTATCTTTCTACTAGCCGTAGTGTAGAGGGTAAATATTTCTCTATAGGTAAATACAGGTTACCTATCTCTTCTGGTAAGGTTGAACTTCTACGATATGGGGTTCCATTTTGGGAAAAACTTGAGAACTCGGGTATAAAGACTTTTATACTACGTATGCCTGCAAATTTTCCTCCTTCATCTACTGCTTCTTTCGAGTTATCGGGAATGGGGACTCCCGATGTGATTGGTACTTATGGAACTTTCTCTTTTTATACAACTAGGTTATTCGCTTTTGCAGGTAAAGAGATCTCTGGAGGAGAGGTATACGAAGTTTACGAGGAGGACGGTAAAATAGAAGCTTATCTTTACGGTCCACCAAATCCTTTTTTGGACCCGGAACTAACAGACGATCCTACAGTAAAGAAAAAATTTGTTATATATCCAGATCCTATAGATGATGTTGTTACAGTTGTTATAGATAACGTTGCGGTAGTGCTTAAACCTGGTGAATTCAGTGAGTGGATTCCGTTTAGTTTTGATTTGCTTCCTCTCCAGAAGCTCCCTGCTATGGTGCGTTTTTACTTAAGGAGCGTGCGTCCGGAGCTAGAGCTTTACGCTTCACCTGTAAACATCGATCCCTACAATCCTATCTTACCTATATCTACACCTGAGAAATTTTCTGTAAATTTGGCGAGAGTTACAGGTAGGTTCTATACGCAAGGTATGCCTGAAGATACCAAGGCTATAACCGAAGGTGTATTTACACGAGATGAGTTTTTAAAGCAAGCAAAGGTCGCTGGAGATGAACTTATAGAGCAGTTCAAAATTATTTTGCCGCAAGTTAAAGGTGGTTTCTTTTTTTACTACTTTGGTAACTTGGATCAGGTATCTCATATAATGTGGAGAGCTATAGATACAGAACATCCGGCTTACAACGAGAAAATAGATAGTAAATATGCTCATGTTATTCCAGACCTTTACAGGAAGTTTGACGAACTTATAGGGTTTGTGTTGGAAAATTTGAAAGAGAATGATACTTTGATAGTCCTTTCTGACCACGGTTTTACCAGTTGGAGGTACGCTGTTAATCTTAACAATTGGTTGCTTGAGGAAGGTTATCTAAAGGTTAAAAATAAAAGCGTTCTTGCTAGAGATCCCGGATACTTTGTTAATGTAGATTGGAATGGAACTAAGGCCTACTCTTTAGGTCTCAACGGTTTGTACATAAATGTAAAAGGTAGAGAAAAGCACGGTATAGTTCCTCCCGAAGAGAAGATGAAGATTCTAGAAGAGATAAAGCAAAAGTTACTCGCTTTTGAGAACCCTCTTAATGGAGAACGAGTTGTTACAAGAGTCGATATAACGGAGAGAACGTTTAATAGAGAGTATCTTGCTAAAGGACCAGATATGATAGTTGGGTACGCTAAAACCTATAGATCTTCCGATAAAACTGCTATTGGAGGGTTTGGTAAGGAAGTGGTAGAGATAAATAGGGATGAGTGGAGTGGAGATCATTGTATGGATCCTGGTAGTGTACCTGGAGTGTTCTTTTCAAATAAAAAGATGAAAGAGTATCCCAAATCTTTGGAAGAAGTGTCTTCTTTTATAATCTCGCTTTATAAGAGACGAGGAGGTGAATAGAGATGTTCGGTAGGAAAGTGAAAGTTAAATTGGATAAAGCTCTTGTTGAAAAATTAAAGAAAATAGCCGAGGTGGCTGGTTATGCGTCGGTGGAAGAGTTTATTACCCATGCACTTGAAAAGGAACTGGCCAAGTTTGATGATGCTAAAGACGAAGAAGAGATAAAGAAGAGATTAAAAGGGTTGGGATATATATCTTAGATGCTAACCGTATTATCTTATATAAATTTGATTGTAGAGTACTGCTTTGTGTATCTTTACGATCCTTTAGCTAGCAGGTTTCCGTTTGTTACTTTACTGATTTTTACTGCTTTTATATCTGGAGTTATGCTGATTATTTTTAAAAAGACTTCCAACCAAAAAGCTTTAGAGAAAACTAAAGATCTTATCTGGGCTTCTCTTTTTGAAATGCGACTTTATAATCATAGCTTTAGTAGAATATTGCGAGCACAGTTAAACGTTTTTAAAGCGAATGGTAAGTATTTACTTTATTCCCTTCCTCCAATGATTTTTATAATTCCTATTCTTCTGCTTTTGCTTCCTCATCTTGATTCAAGATACGGCTATCTCAGTGGTAAAAAACTTACTTTAGAGGTGGTTCTTAAAGATGGTTGGGAAGCTGCAGGGATAGAGTTAGATCCTGCCACAGGGAAACCTGAAATATCTCTCGTTTTACCTGAAGGGATCAGGCAAGGTACTCCTTGGGTATGGGTGGCTCGAAGTAATACTTTGTTTACTAGGGTAGAGTTTGAGAGAGAGGGAGTTTTTGGTTTAAAAATTAAGTTGGGACCTTATGAGATCGATAAAAGCATCAGCTATTTGCCTAATAAATACGCCGTTCTATCAACTGTTAAACCTGGTTTATATGTAGGTCAAATGCTTTTATATGCAAGTGAGTTCCCAATAGAAAAAAATGTACCTGTTAGATTTGTTAAAGTACACTATGAGCCTAAGTATATACCTTTGCTAGAGTTTGGAGATAGAAGTTCTCTGTTTGGAGGATACTTTTATCTCTTTTCTACTCATTGGCTGATAGTGTTTTTCGTTTGGACGATAGTTTTTATTATTGTTTTAAGAAAACCTTTGGGTGTGGTGATTTAAGGGTACAACATTCCTTCAAATTGCCAAATTCCAGATCTTTTGCTGTATAGGAATCTTTTATGTAATCTGAAACTGTGATGGTAGAAAAACTCTATTCTCTCAGGTATCACTACAAATCCTCCCCAATAGGAGGGTGCTTTGATATCTTTATTTTTTATATCTTCATATACTTTTTCTACCTCACGTACAAAGTTGTTATAGTCGTGTAGTATTTCGCTCTGTTTTGAAACTATAGCGGCTGCTTGACTTCTTTTAGGACGGGATACAAAATAGGAATCGTTAAGTTCAGGAGCAATTTTTTCTGCCTTCCCTTCTATCCTTATTTGTATTCCTGTAATAGGCCACCATAAAACCAGCGCGCAACGAGGGTCTCTAAGCAGCTCTTTCGCTTTTCTGCTGTTGTAATTCGTGTAAAATATAATTCCCTCTTCCACAATCTCTTTTATAAGTACTATCCTGACACTTGGCCCTTTTTTACCTGAGGTAGCTAGTGCTGCAGCGGTTGGATCGTACTTTTCAAGCTTTTTAGCACCGTACCATAGAGAAGTGAACAATTTTAATGGGTTATCTACTGGATGTATATCTGGAGTCAGTGAGTACTTGGAGAACCACTGGTGCCCCATAATTCAAATCCTAGAGGATCTATACCTATTTCTTCTATCGCTTTCTTCCACGTCTCTTCCTCTTTACCATCGAATACTAGTTTGTGATCTTTATAAGGGACAATTAGCCAATCGTTTCTAGACATTTCAGATTCTAACTGTCCTGGACCCCACCCAGAATATCCCATCAGTACTATAAAGTTTTCGGGAGGATCTACAAATATTTTTTCAAATACAGAGCGATCTTGACTTAGGTAAAGCTGCTCAGATATCTGTGCTATAGGAAGTCCAGCTAAGCCGGTTTCTTCCGGTATTTTAGGGGAACTAAATATTATAGTACCTGTTTGAGGAGCAACAGGGCCTCCAAAAAATATTTTCTCCATGCCACTGTAACCGTTAGATATTCCTAGGTCTTTAACAACGAAGGATAAATCTATATTTGTAGGCTTGTTTACTATAAATCCTAGACTCCCCTCAGAGTCATGATGTACCATTAAGACTACAGAATGTTTAAAAAATGTATCAAGTACCGCAGGTGTTGCTACCAAAAAAAAAGGTGGTTTTAAATCGTTTACTTCAATCATTGTTAGTTGTGATTTTATAACAAATCGGTACACAGATGGTGAAAAATAGTAACACCGTCAGTAAATTGAAGGGAAGCAGAGGCGAGATACTTATGCATTGTACTGTGCCAAATATCTCCTATAAAGGTATAGTTGTAATGCTTCCAGGGTTCAGATGTTCAGGATGGTGGGGTTTTTTCCCTCAAGTAGCAACTTTTTTTACTATGTGGGGATATCAAGCTGTACAAGTTACTTTCAGTGGTACGGGATATTGTATTGGATCTACCAGAATAACAAACAGGGAAATCTTTGCTAAGACATCCATTCTGGATAATCTTTATGATGCTAGACGAGTTGTTGAGCATTTCAGCAAATTGAATGAAAAAGTGATTCTGTTTGGACACTCTGGTGGAGGTAGTTTGGCAATTATTATGGCATGCGAATATAACGTAGAAGCATTAGTCACATGGTCGCCAGGAGCAACTTTTGTAAGATGGCAAAAGAAGGAGATCTATAAAAAAATAAAAGATAATAAACTGTGCTTGCGAGATGACTCAACCGGTGAGAAGTTGTTTTTATATAAAGAAGTGATAGATAAGTTGTTCTATGCAAACGAAGAGTTGAATGTAGTGGAAAAAGCTAGAAAAATTCACGTTCCCTGGTTACTCCTCTATTGTAAAAATGACCAAATTGTAACAGAAGAAGAGATAAAAGAATTATTATCTGTTTGTAAAACTTTAAGAGCTGTTAGTTTACTAACTGGTGATCATAACTATTCAATAGACAACCCTTATATAGCATCTTCATGGGCATTTTTAGTTGCTGTATATATGACAAAAGGATGGTTAGATGAGCACTTTAGTTGAGTTGTTTAGGAATAGATTTGGTTTGATGAACTGTATCTTTACTATACCACATCAAGATCCTATATACCGTTTTTATTTAAAGGAGATAGGTGTAAAAGATTTAGCTGCTTTTGAGTATCTTAGATCTGGCTACTGCATAGCTAAAATCCTATCTTACATTGCACGATCTGTATGTAACGAAAGAAAAATAATAGATTACGGTTCAGGGTTTGGTAGAGTTACACGTTTTCTCATAGGTGAAGGTTTTAAAGTTGTAGCTCTTGATATAAAAGAGGAAGCTTTAGATTTCCAGAAAAGTACCTTTGGTGTTACTACCGCTATACCACCTCTTAGGATGGATAGGGTAAGTTTTGTAACAGCTATATCGTTGTTTACTCATCTGCCACCTGAAATTGCATTAAATACTATTGAAAAAATTGTTAATTCTTTAGCTGAAAACGGTGTTTTTGTTTTTTCTACAAATAATGTAATTAGTTGCCAAGAGAAGTTGAGTAAGTATTGTTTCAAACCTTACAGCGAAGATGAGTCCTTGTCTCCCAATGAATACGGTACCACCTGGTTTGAATATGGATTTTTATTGGATTTTATAAAATCATTAGGCGGTAACGCCCATTTTATACCACGTGCCTTAGGGGGGTATCAGGATTTATGGGTAGTTAGTAAAGAGCCAAGAGAAATTAATATACTACCTGAACCGATCTATTTTGTTGAGAAACTGCAAACAAACGAAGAAGGTAACTTAATAATAGACGGTTGGATAACAGTAGGTAGAGGAAAGATAAAAAATTTGATTTTCGTTACACAAAAATTTGATGTTCCTTTCAGATTGTACGAAGGGAGAGAAGATGTGATACTTTTTACAGGCATCGAAAAAAGTAAAATGTTTCGTCTTTTATTACCCAAAAATTCTTTAGCGTTGGATGATCCATTCCTAATTGTAGCTAAGGTAGAAAACGAGATGTTTCCTATAGTTGGAGGATATGTAGGTAGCTATTTGACTTATATATTGAACCTAAAGCTAAGAGAAAAGAGTAGAGAAGCTGAGTATTATAGAAGTCAATATGAGAAACTTGTCAAAGAGTATGAGTCTTTGGGATGGGATAAGTTTTGCTTAGAAGCTAGGTTGTCAGCTGTTTATAACAGCAAATTTTTTAAAGCAAAGAGTGTTTGGGATAAAATAAAGAATTTTTTTACAAGTAATGCAAAGAGTTCTAAATAAAGGTGTAAAAATCAACTTATATATTCCCATTATCGGTAAGTTTCCAGTTACTTAAAGTATTGGATAATTTTTAAAATACCTAAAAATCCGTGTTTATCGAGGATTTAGTTTTTTAATAAAGAAAGACTTGAGGTGGTAGTTATTTGTTTCTTATTAAAATTTGTTTGTGTTGGATGATCTATTATGTGCTGTAAAGTATGGAAGGAACTATTGCGGTATATATTGGATTTCGTGTAAGTAACTGCTCATTTACTATTGTAAAGTATTGCTTTTAGAAGGATTTTGCTTGCAAAAGTATAATGTAGATTGCACATTCTATGTTATTTATTAGAATAAGTAGTTCTTATAAGTAGGTATAAAAACTTTTTGTATTTGTGTTGAGAATTTTTGTCGCATAAGTTGCGTGTCTAGAATAGGTGCAAAATTTTTAGTATTAAAAGTACTTTGCTAATTGAATACGTTTAAATTTTTTAAAACTGTTTTTAGAATTATAACAAGTGCTAGAGTTGTAAGAGTTGTTTCTAATGTTGGATAGTTGTCTAGGAAAAGTGATAAGGAGAGAAGAATAAGGGATATAAGGTAAAGGTTAAGTTTTGAAATATTGTTTTCTATACTCTCTATTTTCCTGTTAATTTCGTGTAAAGTTACTGGCTTAGATTTGTTTATAAGTTCCCACTCTTTAAAAAAGTTGTAAGCTTTTCTGGGAATTTTCCATCCGTGTAGCATAGAGAAATACAGTTCTTCTTTTAGATTTTCCCAGGTTTCTAGTGGATCTACGTTTGCAGTCATTTTCGCGTAAGGTATAAGTTCGTTCCATGGGTTGAAGTTTGGTGCTAATTTTACTGTCAATCCTGCTACTATTCCTACTGCTCTCCAAGCGTACAGTAAATCTGTTGGATATTGAAGCGGCATAGATAACATCAACTCTCTGTATTCTCTAAAGAGTTCGTTGATCATAGAGAAAGATATAGAGCTTAGTTCTATCACAGATATCCCCCATACTTTGTCTAGCAGTAACTGATGTGCCCTTATAAGGGAAGGTATGTCTGTACCTGGGAGTACTATATTAGCCTCTAGATAAGCTGAAACTATTAATCTAGCATCTTTGTAAGCTAAACCTTGTAGATACATAACCATAGCCTTGTATATATGTTTGGGTATATGCGCCATCATACCGAAATCTAAATATACTATTTTGAATTTGTTACTAGCACTGTTATCTACTTGGATTAGGATATTTCCAGGATGGGGATCTGCGTGGACAAATCTATGGATAAACAGCTGTTCCAGCAGTAAAGATTGAAACAATTTTGCTACTTCGTAGAGGTCTACGTTGGTTTTTTCTAGTTGTTCTATATCGTCTATTTTTATTCCTTCCACGTATTCTAAGGTTAGAACTTTCTTTCGAGTTCTGATTCTATCTACATCAGGTATTTTTACTTTGGGGTTGTCTTTAAAAAGTTCTTTGAATTTTAATAGGTTTTTTGCTTCTTCTATAAGGTTAAGTTCTTTTAAGGAAGTTGTCTCAAACTCGTTATAAAGTTTGTCTATGTTTACCCTTTTTGTTAAGAATTTCCATTTTTTAAGGTAATTTAATGCTTTTTTTATAGCGGCTAAATCGGTAGTTACTAGTTCTTCTATTCTAGGTCTTAAAACTTTTACCACCACTGTTTCACCGTTTTTTAGATACGCTTTATGCACTTGAGCTAAAGATGCGGATCCTAGCACTTTAGGATCTATTTTAGAGAACAGCTGTTCGAACCTCTCTTTGCCAAACTCTTCTGTAATAATTTTTTTTATTTCTTCAAAGGGTGCTGGTGGTAATTCATCTTGCAATTTCTGCAGTTCTGAAGTTACTTCTACAGGTAATATATCAACCCTTGTACTTAAGAATTGTCCCAGTTTTATCAGTAAAGCACCTTCTTTTTCAGCTAGTTCTCTGAACTCGCGAGCTAGTCTTTGCCAACGTTTTTTAGGATCTTTACGGAGAAAATGAAGTCTTAATCTCGGTATAAGTATGTCCCATATAAAAACCGACAGTATGACTCTACGTAAGAAGACAAAAACTCTTCTGAATCGTCTTTTTACTGTGGCATCTTGAGTTGTCTTGAACATTAATTCCTAATTGCATTTTTCTTTAATTCGTTCAGTTGTTGTAGAGAAATCCTTTGCCATTTTCCGCTTCTTATCTTTCTCTGAATAGCTTCAGATGAGTATCGTATTGAAGTTATCAGTTTACCGTTGGGAGAAAATATGTGTACTCTCGACTTAGGTCCTACTATTACTATGCTTTTCTCAGTATCATCGTAGAAACTCCAGTCGACAGTTGCACTTTTGAGGTCCAAAAATGCTTGGGATACAGGTCTGTTAGCCGATTTGCGTTCTACTGCATGTTTTGTATAATGTGTTTCCTTCTCAGTTATTTTTTCTAACCGTAACGCTAAGTTGTCAAGAACACCGTTCAGTCTAGCTTCGATCTTTTTGATAAAAGCTTTGGTTAGAGTATTGCTTCTTAGATCAGCTTCTATGATTTTTAACATTTTCTTACTCCATTGAAGAGGTTGGTCCCATCTGAAAGTGCCGTTTGTAAGCAACAACTTATCTAACTCCGCTTTTGCTGCTAGGAGGTTTATAGTATGCAAGTAAAATTTTCTTCTCGATCTTTTGGTACCTGAGGAAACCAGCAGGAAAGTAATCCCGTTTTTCTCTCCTTCTTTGTCTATGAACCATCCACATATAACAGCACCGTGTATTCTCATAGATTCCCACGGTTTAAAGCCCGGTAGCAAGTTTGAGAATAAATTTTGTGGTTTTATAGCAAGAGCCAAAATAGGTGGTTTTTTTTCAAATAGTCTGTGGGTCTGCGGATGCCCTTTATCTAGGAGTGCTTGGGTGAGGTCTCTAAACTCTGGAGTACCATTGGGTTTATATCCTACAAACACTTCTCTTCTTTTAGTAGGTGCAGAGTGTTCACAGGTGGCTGTGTTACACTTCAAGCAGTGTATCCTACCCACAGGAAGCATTTCCATATGTGCTATAAGATCGTTTATCTCAGCGTCTATAATTTTTGTTAAGTTGATTGCTTCGTTGTGAAGGTGTTCACGTGATCCTGAAAGTGCAATATTTAATGTGAGAAATAGTTCGCCTTTGGGTATCGGTTTACCTAAGATTTTTATTTTTTCTAAAGCTATTTTTTGAAGTTCTTCGAGCACTTTTTCCACTTTTTCTATCATCGTTTATCACCTATAATTGAGAAAATGCGAGCGTTTTTTTTAGCTTTTATCTTATTTTTATCATTTAACGTATATGGTTTGCAAAAAGAGATAGAGAAATTTTTCTACACAGTTGTAAATGACAACAAATCTTTCATTTTCCTTGAGCAATTGACAAGGATAGGCCCTAGATTCATTGGAAGCCAAGGGAATGTAGAAGCTGTTTTATGGGCTGAAAAGGTCTTTAAAGATTGTGGAGTAAAAGTTTGGAAAGAAGATTTTATAGCTCCACGATGGGTAAGGGGAAAACTAGAAGTTGCTCTAATAGCTCCGGTTGAAAGAAAACTTATAGCTATAGAATTGGGAGGTAGTAGTGGTACCCCAAAAGAAGGTATAGAAGGTGAGGTGGTCTATTTTGACTCTTTGGAAAAGCTAAAAGAGGCTCCCGAGCATGCTATATCGGGAAAGATAGTTTTTGTAGATTTTGTTATGAGAAGAAAAAGAAACGGTGCCGATTATAGGGAAGGTTCTCGCACGAGATGGCTGGGGCCAAAAATAGCTTTGGAAAAAGGCGCTATAGCCTATCTTATGAGGTCAGCAGGTACCGGTTATGATCGTTTTCCACATACAGGTATAACTGCAATTAGTTATTCAGACGGATTACCTGCAATAGCACTTGCACCTGCTGACGCAGATCTTCTAAGAAGGTTGAAAGATAGTATACCGCGTGTAAAAATATTTTCCTCTTCACGGCAACTTGCTCCTGTAACTGCTTACAATGTGCTAGGAGAGATAGAAGGGAAAAGTAGAGAGATTATTTTGTTGGGTGCTCATTTAGACTCTTGGGATGTGGGAGAAGGAGCTATAGATGATGGTATAGGAGTAGCAACAGTTTTGGCTACTGCGTGTTATATTGCTAATTATTCACTAAATAGGACCGTTAGATTCGTGCTTTTTAACAACGAAGAATTTGGGTTGGATGGGGCTCGCGATTACTTTGATAGGCACAAGGATGATCCTCATATCTTAGCTCTTGAAGCTGATTTTGGATTGGGGAAAGTATTTAAAATAAGAGGTGAAAAAAAAGGCTTAGTAGGTAAGGTGCTAAAGTCTATAAGACGTATTCTTAAAAGATACAACGTAAAATGGGTTGAAGAGAAAGGAAGAGGTGGTGCAGATATATCCTTCTTTAGAGATAGAGGTGTTCAATTTATTGATATAACACCTGACTCAACTTTCTATTTCGATTATCACCATACCGAAAATGATACTTTTGATAAAGTACAACAAGAAAACTTACAAAATATAACCGCTTTCTACGCTACGGTTGTTTACACTGCTGCTACGTTGAAAGAGTGATTTATATTTTGCTCTAAGGTTATGCGTATTTTTCAGTTGAGTTTTAAAAGAAATATTATTAAATACTTTTTGGTTTACATGATAAATATTAAATTGAGAAGAATAGCTACACTTAATATCTTCTGCAATAAAAAGGGATAAGTTGATAAAACAACAAGTTAGTTAAGATAATAGTTGTGTAAAGATAAATGAGATCTACGGGTAGCTTTTAGAAAGGTGACAAGTATTAATGGGACTTTGCTCTTTACGCTCTCTGTGGTTTATAAACATTTTGTTCTGTAGATGATCGGAGCTACTTTGTTAAGTTATTATAAAGCTATCTGTACCGGGGTTATTGGTAGATGAGAGTTCGGAGGTGTTTGTTAGTTTTTGTGGTTCTTTTTTACGGATGTTTTGCGGAGCATATGAATGAGCAACAATTAGAAGAGATAGAGAGTACTCGTGGAAAACTCCCCGATATTCTGTTTATCTCCATAGATACGATGAGAGCCGATCTGTGGCATTTTTTCCGTGATAATTCTCTTATGCCTAGATTGCAAGATATCAGTAATATGAGTGTAAATTTTTTAAACGTCTATGCTGCTACAGGTTTTACACTTCCAACTCATATGTCCATGTTTACAGGGTTGTCTTTTTATGTTCATGGAGTTATTTATGCTGAGCGAGGTCCTGCTTTGTTGCAAAATATACCAACTATCGCTCAAATTTTGAAAACACACGGTTATAGGACATTTGGGTTTTACCACAACTATTTTCTAAGACCTAGATATGGTTTTGCTAAGGGATTTGACTTTTACATGGATATAGGTAGAGGACTTACTTTTGCTCAAAGAATAAACGATTCTATCTCCTATCTTCTATCTGAAAGATCACGGTTGGGGTACGGAGATAGTCCACTATTTATTTTTGCACATTATATGGATCTGCACTCAGATTTCGATAAAGATATGGTGGGAGTTGAAAATTTTCTGCCCTATTATTCTTATTTTCCCTACAGAAAAGATATAAAAGTTGATAGGTCCGAGTTTTGTTGGAAAGAGCTGTGTGCTAGTAGATGGTTGTTAGAAGTTGTAAAAAAAGGCATTAAGTTGCCTAAAAGTACTGTTGTAAAAATGAAACGTTTATACGAAGCGCAAGCTGTTTATTTAGACGAGAGGTTAGGAGATCTGTTTGGATATTTGAATGCTGAAGGTTTATTGGATGATATGTTTGTAATAATAACAGCCGATCACGGTGAAGAGTTTGGTGAGCACGGTTCTTTTTTACACAATAGACCTTACGTAGAAAATATTCATGTTCCTCTTTTGATAAAGTTTCCTAAAAATAGATGGGCAGGAAAGGTGATAGAGATACCTGTAGGGCATGAAGATATTTTGCCTACCATATTGGATTACCTAAATATTACATACGATTTTCCCCTAAAGTTGGATGGGGAAAGTTTGATACCTTGGATAGAGAGTATAACGCCCAAACGCGATGTTGCTATTCTAGGACATAAAAAGGAAAATTTGAACTTTAGATCTATGATTGTTTATCCTTATCATCTGATTATTAAAGATGATGGGTTGGTAGAACTTTTTGACTTGAGTAGCGATAGAATGGAACAGAATAATTTGGCTAGCGACAAATCTTTTAAGGATTTGCTTGATAACTTGAAAAAAAGATTGGATCTTGAGATAAGTGTTAAACTAGAGAAGCGTAAAAAGTTACTTGCTGTCACTGAACCTCAATTTTTGGATGAACTGGATAGGATGGAAAAGAGAGCTATAGAGGCGTTAGGATATAAATAACTGTTGGCTAATACTGGGAAGGGATATTTAGAATGTTTTAAGATAGGGCAAATAATTGCTCTATTTTGATTTTTAAGTGTACCATTATTATTGTTTTTAAGTCATCTTGCGTGTTTTTTAGTTGTATTGGTAAGCGAAGCTTATTTTTAAAATCCGGTTTTAGAATTATAATTGCCTTTAATACTTACTTGGTTGCCGGGTATTTGGTGTTGTAGTAATATTTTTTGGATCGCGTGATGAGAAGGAAAGTGGTTTTGTTATTTTTGGTTTTGTTATTTGGATGTAGGTCTGAGATAAAGAAGAACGTTATATTGATATCTTTGGATACTGTAAGGCGTGATTGCTGGGGTGAGCTTGTAGGGAGTCCTCGTTTGGATATGCCCAATATAAAGAGAATTTTTGAGGAACGTAAAGGGATAGTTTTCAGGAATGCATTCTCAACAGCTCATTACTCGGTTCCTTCGCATATGTCTGCTTTTACTGGTATGTCTTCGATTGTACATTCTATATTGGAAGTAAAAGTTGGAGCTTTACCGCCTTCCATACCTACTATAGCTGAAATTTTAAAAAGTAAAGGTTACACAACCATTGCTATACATTCTAATGCTCTTTTGGGTCGAGAAGGTGGATTCCACAAAGGATTTGACGTTTTTATTCCAATACGGTTTAAACTTGTTCCTTCGGAAGCTATATTAGAGGAGGTTTCCAATTATCTGGGAGCAGCAGTTGAGGAAAAAGTTCCTTTCTTTGCCTTTATCCATTTTATGGATGCTCATTCTGATCCTCAAGGAAGAGACGGGAACACGTTACCTTACTACTCTCCTCCTTCATATAGAAAGGATCTACCTATAAAAGAAGGTACCTTTTGTAGGTACAACAGATGTGCTGATAGCTGGTTACGGCTTGTAAGGGAAGAAGCTATTCCACTTAAACCGGAAAAGGTTGAATTGGTGGAAGAAATCTATAGAAGAGGTGTACGCTTTCTTGACAGCCAGTTAGCGAAGCTTTTCGATTTGTTTGAGAAATGGAATCTATTCTCAAACTCTATAATTATTATCTTTTCGGATCATGGTGAGGAGTTTAAGGAACATAAATATTTTGGTCATTCACAACCATTCATCGAAACAATAGCTATACCCATGATGCTTATAACTCCTGACAACGATGCTCCTAAGATAGTAGATACACCGGTTTGGCTACCTGATATAGTTCCTACTTTCTTAGATTATTTAGGTTTGCAATACCCGGTTGCCTTTGATGGACTTTCTCTATTTTCACTTCTCAGTAAAAATCAGGTTAAAAGGAAAATTGTAGGTACTGCCCATGTATACAACAGGTGGAGTTTTTTTATAATAGATTTTCCTTACTCTGTTAAATACGATCCTAGGACTGATAGGGTTAAGGTATTTAACCTTATGAAGGATCCTAAGGAGTTGCATGACATTGCCGAGATAGATAAGAGAAACGCTGCTATGTTGAAAAATTCTGTAAAAGAAGAACTTATTAGACTTATGATAAAAAGAGACAGAATTTATGGTGCTTGGCCTAGAGCTAGATTTTACTCTTTCGATAGAGATGTAGAAGAAGAGTTAAAAGCCTTGGGGTATTTGTAAATGACAAAAGAGTTAAGAGAAGAGTTCTTTAGAAGGTGGAAAAAGATATCCTCTTTAGAATCTGCTCTAGCACTTTTTGCGTGGGATCAAGAGACATATATGCCTAAAGGAGCTGTTTCCCAACGTGCAGAAATAATTGCACATTTAAACAGTGTTTTGTATACGCTTGTGACAGATCCTTATTTTGTTGAACTTTTGGACAGTATAGAGGAAGAAGGTAAAGAGTTTGCTAGGCATGCTCGAGTGGCTCGTATTGTGGTTGATAGATATTTTAAGGTTCCTGCTAAAGTACGTACATCGTTAGCCTATTCTACCACTTTAGCCGTAGAAGCTTGGAAATTAGCAAGAAAAGAAGGCGATTTTTCTATTTTTGAAAAAGAGCTAGACAATTTACTGAAACTTAAAAAAGAGGAAGCTAGTTGTCTTAAACAAGATGATACTTCTTTATACGAAGCTCTGCTTAATTTATTTGAGCCTGGAATTACAGAAAAGGTTATAGATTCAGTCTTTGAAAGACTTATTCCCAAGACTTACAGTTTGCTTGATAAATATGAAACTAATTTTGCTTCAGATAAATATTCTGTTTTTGAATATTCTCCAGATAAGCAATGGGAGGCAGCTGCCTTTTTTGCTAGCGCTGTTGGCTTAAGATTAGAGACAGACAGCAGATTAGATTTATCTACTCATCCTATGTGTATAGCGGTTACCCCTTGCGATGTTCGTATAACTTTTAGATACAGGAAAAACGATTTCAGGTCATCAGTATTTGGTGTTTTACACGAAGCTGGACATGCCTTATACGAGCTGGGCATAGATGAGTCTCTGTTTTATACTCCCTTGGGTAAGATTATATCTTTAGGATTACATGAGTCACAGTCTAGACTATGGGAAAATTTCGTGGGAAGACGAAAAGAATTCTGGAGTTGGGGATTCTATAAATTAAAAGAACTTTTTCCTTTTCTGGAAGGAGGAATAGAAGAATGGGTTAAGTATGTAAATCAGATTAAACGTTCTCTTATAAGAGTGGAAGCTGATATTGTAAGTTACAATTTACACGTTTTTGTTCGTTATCTCCTGGAAAAAGAGCTTATAAACGAAAATTTGACAGTAAAAGAATTACCTACGCGATGGAATGAACTATACAAAGAGATAGTTGGTGTTGTTCCCGGGAACGTAAGTGAAGGGGTATTACAGGATATTCATTGGGCTGCAGGTTTGTTTGGTTACTTTCCTACATACACCCTAGGATCTTTGTCCGCTGCTCAGTTTTATAATCAGGCTCGTAAAGAAATAACCGATTTGGAAGAAACTTTTCAGGAGGGAAAGTTTTCCGTTCTGCTCGATTGGCTAAGGAAAAAGGTTCATTCTCGAGGAGCTGCAACTTTACAAGAAGTACTACTAGATGTCACCGATAAAGGATTGGGGGTGGAGTGTTTTATAAATGAAATTGAAAGGCTTATTTCTCATTAGTTTAATATTTTTGAGCGGTTGTAACATTTTTCCCCAAGATAGCAAGGAAAATAGTTCATCTACTGTAATTCCTTCATCATTAGACGTTTTTGGAAAAGTAGAAGAGTACCCTAATATATTGCTTATTTCTGTTAGCTCGTTCAGTTTCGATTATGCCAAGAATACTTTTGTATATAAGTCTTTGGTTAGTGAAGGTGTGGAGTTTACTAACTTCTATACTCAAATTAATCATGTTTTACCTGTACATGTAACTTTATTTACTGGACTTAGTCCTTTGCGCCATGGCATTATAAATTCTATTCCTGAGGGATCGAACAATTATGTGAGACAGTTTTTTCATAAACTTTTAGATCTTCAGTATAAAACAGTCGGTTTTTATTCGACTCCTTTTTTGAGTCCAGAATCTGGTCTTATAGGTGGTTTTACGGTTTACAGGGATTCTGAACGTGAGTTTATACATGTGGACTCAATAGTTGATAGAACTGTCAGGATAATCGATTTCCATGAAAATAGAAGCGATCCTTTGTTCATATTTATGCAAATTAGTGATCTCGCTCCTGATCCGCCAGCTAATGGTAATAAATTACCTTATTTTTTACCTCCATCGTTAAAGGAGAAATTGAAAATCAAAGAGGATATGTTTTGTTTCAAAGGTATGTGTGCGGATAAATGGCTTCAATTTTACAGGACAAGAAAACTTTCTAAAGATGCTCTTGCTGCTCTGAAAACTGTTTACAAGGCCCAGGTGGACTATTTAGATAAGAGATTGGGAGATTTTTTTGGGTGGTTGAGGGAAGATGGTTGGTTAGAGAAATTTGTTGTTATTTTTACAGCCGATTATGGGGAAGAGTTTGGTGAGTACGGAAGTTTAAGTCATTATCAATTGTCTCCGTCTGTTGCTAAAATTCCTTTGGTTATAAGGTTCCCAAACGCTGAATTTAAGGGTAAAAAAGTAGATGCTCTGGTGTCTCATGCAGATATTGCCGCTTTTATAGAAGATTATTTAGGAGTAGATCTATTTTCCGATATAGATGGAAAAAGTTTCCTTCCACTTTTAAGGGATGAACGAAGTGCACTTTCAGCTTTTGCTGCACGAAAAGTCGTTGGTATTGAATATGATTCCACTCTATTTGATAGGTTTGTTATAATTAATTTGCCTTTTTTCCTAAGTTTTTCGTTCTCTTCTGGTAAGAGTAATCTCTACAAGTTGGATAGATCGGTTACGTTGGAGGATAGAAAAGGTATTATAGATTCTCTTAAAAAAGATCTTCTAGAGATTATTAAGAAAGAAGCGTCTTTGAAAAGTGAGGAGTTAAAAGAAGCTATAAACAAAGCAGATAAGATATTAGACGAGCATTCTTAATTGCGCTGGTGAAGAGTTATGTATTATAATGTGAAAGTACCTAAAAAGAGGAGGTAAGTAAGGTTATGTGGAAAAAGGTAGGAGGTATGATAGCGTTGTTTACTTTGCCTCTAGGGGCGCAAAACACTTTAAGTGTTACGAATACCTCTGCGTTGGAAGGCAATTATGGTTTGGAGATTAATCTGGATGGGACTTCCTCTGATAAAGCGTATGTGGAAACAAATGCTCCTAACAACGAAACGCACGTAAAGGTTAGATTTATGTTACGTGCTGAAAATGCTACTAATATAAAAGATGATAGCTCTTTAAGAATACTTTATTTTGCACGTGATGTAGCACCTGCTGTATTTTTAGTGGGTTTTCTTAGGCATGATCTAGAAAATGACGGTGACAGAACGTATAGATTTAACGTTTGGGCTAGACAGAATAGTGGTAATTTTACTTTTGTAGGTGGTGTTTGGTTGTCTTTTGATAATTCACCAAAGACTCATCAGCTTGAAGTAGAGTGGAGAGCTGGAAATGGAGATGGATTTGTATGTGTGCGTAGGCTTACCCCAAGTTATAAAGAGGTTTGTAAAAACAATTTAGCAACGAGCGCATTCGACATAGATTACTTTAGATTTGGCCTTGTACAAAATCCAGCAGCACAGGTCAATGGAGCTGTAACGTACTATCTGGATGAATTTGAGGCTTATAGAATGCCGTAAAAGATCTAGAAAAGTTCTTAGGAAAGGAGGTGGATTTTTCCACCTCCTTTTCTATTTATTTTTTCCATTTTTTTTACTATCCTGCCACAAACCCTCCGAAAGTAGTAAAGAGAAAGAGGGACCTTCAAATGTAATAGTTGTTGTAATAGATACTGCTAGGTACGATCATTTTTCTTTTATGGGCTATATGAGAGATACGACTCCCAATATAGATTTTATCGCCGCCAATTCTGTGATAGTTGAACGTGTATATTCCCATTCTAATTGGACAGTTCCGTCTGTTGCTTCTATACTATCTTCTCTGTATCCTTCGGAACATGGAGCAGGTGTTGGTGAGAGAGGGAAGATGCGCTGGTTGGGTATAAAAGATAAGAGTAGACAACCTTTGGAAGAGGTGGTTTTAGCAACCGAGTATTTTAAAAAATACGGTTACAGTTCACTATTTTTTTCCGCTAATCCCTATTTGAATAAAAATTTTGCTCCTGCTACGGATTTTCACTTTTCTAAAAGAGTCTCCGCTAGGAAACTCACAGATCTTGCTATAGATGCTGTTGATAAGGTTGAGCAACCGTTTTTCCTGTACATTCAGTATATGGATCCACACCATCCTTTGGAACCACCTCAGGAGTTTGTGAAGCTTTTTGCAATAGATGACGCCAAAAAGTATGCTGGTTGGAGGTTTGGTGAGATTTTTAACTTTGCGGACCAAGAGTTTATCGAATACAAGAGTAATAAAATAAAGCTTTACGATGCTACACTTAGGTATGTAGACAGTGAAATAAGGCGTCTCTTCCTATTTTTGAGAAGTAAAATAGCTGATAATTTTATCTTTTTAATTACTACAGACCATGGAGAAGAATTTTGGGATCATGTAGATCTACAGTGGCGTTGGAAAGACGATCCGCGGAATATTTACGGTATAGGTCACGGGCATACTATGTTCGAAGAGCTTGTCCGTAGTGTTATAGTGATTGGTGGGAAAGGTATAAACAGAAGAAATGTAAACTGCATAGTAAGTCACATAGATATAATGCCTACATTGGCCGCAATTTTGAACCTGCCTAAAGTTGGTAGATGGAGAGGTGCGAATTTTTTAGAGGAGGGGTTTTGCGAAAAAAAAGAGTTAGTCTTCATAGAATCACCTGCTTACGGTCCAGATTCTGTAGCTGTAGTGGACAAAAGCTTGTTTAAGTTTATCCTTAGGGGTGAGGATAAACGCCTACTTTTCAACCTAAAAACCGACCCTAAAGAAAAAAAAGATGTAAGTTCTATACACCCGGGGATTGTTGATTTACTGCAAGAGATGCTAAAAGAGATATTGAGTAGCGTTAGCGGTGGTGGTAAAGGAAAAGTTTTAGAGATTGACGATGATCTTAAAAAAGAGCTGGAAGTTCTTGGTTATCTTTAGTTTTCTTTTGTGGAATTGTAGAAGTTCCGAGGAAATAGAATGTAGAAGATGCAATGTAGTTATAGTATCTGTAGATACCCTTGCAGCGAAGCATATGTCGCAATATGGCTACTTTAGAGATACTTCTTCTGTGATAGATTTTTTTGTAAAAAAAAGTGTAATTTTCGAAAGAGCTTTTGCACCATCACCCTTTACAGCTCCTTCCCACGCGTCTTTGTTTACAGGTGTTTATCCTGAAATACATGGAGTTAGAAATATAACACGTTACTTTCGTAAACAAACAGTTATAAACGGTAACCTACCCACTATAGCAGAGATACTTAAAGATGCAGGGTATACTACGGTAGGATTTCACGGCGGAGGAAACGTATCAGGCATTTTTGGCTTTAACAGAGGTTTTGACTTTTATCTGAATAAAGGACAACCTTCTAAACGTTACGATAGATGGGGTTATGTAAAAGAAGCTTTAGCATGGTTAAACGATGCAAAGGAACCTTTTTTTCTTTTTTTCCATACTTACGGTCCGCACGATCCTTACCTTTTACCGGAGGATGGGTTAGATATCTTTTGGAAAGATAAAAACAATTTCGTGGTAAGCTGGAAAGAATTCAGAAAATTGAATTCATCGATTATCAGTTTTCCTGAGATACGAGATAGGTTTTGGAACCAATTTAATCTGTCTAACGAACTTGATGTACGCAGACTTATTTCTTTATACGATGCTCTAGTCAGATATACCCTTGAGAAAATTGCGCCTTTACTTAAAGAAGTTATCGATAAATTTCCTAAAACGGTAGTAGTTTTTACTTCGGACCATGGTGAAGAATTTGGTGAACATGGTAACTTTTTACATTCTCAACTTTACAATGAAACGTTACATGTTCCTCTGTTTATCTATATACCTAAAGTTGGAACTAAAAAGATACCTACAAATGTTTCTCTTATAGATGTTACACCTACTTTGTTAGATATTTTAGGAATAGATAAAAAAGAGATAGTTTTTCAAGGAATCTCTTTAATCCCAACTATTGTAAGTTTTTCTGATAGTGATCGTTTTATATTAGCAGAGTCTAGAAGCGTAAGTAACTATAGTGCTTCTCTGATTGTAGGAAACTGGAAATTTATAGGTGGTTTAGAGAAGGAACTTTACGATTTGAGAAACGATTTTGATGAGAATAGAAACTTGTGTGAAGTGCTTTCTTCTAAGTGTAACGAAATGTTTGAAAATCTTAATAAGCAGACTGCAATAAATAACAATTTTAAGAAAAGAGTTGTTAATAGCAATGTTTTAAGTAGGTAATATGCGTCTGAAAAACCATTTGTTAAAGGAAATTAGCTTTTTGCTCTTTATCTCTTTTCTTCTCTCTATTATCAACTTTCTGTTGTTCCATAACCATCTATAAGCTTTTAAGCTGTTGCGCTCTTTGAATATTAAATATAGTACAATCCCTATTTCACGCGGTAAGATTATAGGCAAAGTTAAAATCAGGTTTGTAAAGGTTTGGTGATATAAGCGTAGAAGGTACCTGTTTTTTAAGGAGTGATAGTTTATATGTTTTGATAATTTAGATCTTTTTTCAGGTAGTACTTGCCTGCGGTGGTAACATACAGCGTAGGGAATATATACAGTTTTCCACCCTCTCTGTTGCAACCTAAAGGCTATTTCAGCGTCTTCTCTGTATGAATGAAACAAAGGGTCAAATTTACTCTTTTCAAGCTGTACGTCTTCTAACGCTTCTCTATTGTAAAAACTGGCTGCACCAGTGGCACCGAATACAAATCCAGGTTGTATATAAGAGTGAGATATAACCTTATTGCTACCTCTGTCGAAGTGACGCCAAGTTGGATTTATGTATATTCCGCAAGAGTCTAAGATGTTGGTTTGTTCCAATCTAACTAGTCTACCAGTACCAGATGCGATTCTGTCGTATCTATAATAGCTAAGCGCATTTAGTATATTCTCGCTGTATAGTATCTCCATACGAGTATCAGGATTCAAAGAAAGTATCCATGGAGAATCTGTATTTTCTATTCCTATATTAAGTGCCGAAGCAAAACCTACATTATTCTGTAGTTCTATTACCTTCAAGTTGGTATATTGAAGAGTTTTCACAATAGGTATAGTGTTATCTTTACTGCCCGAATCCACAATTACAGTAGTTTTGGGCTTTAGAGTTTGCGAATATAGATGTTGTAGAGCTTTAGCAATATCTGGAGCTGAATTGTGGGTAACTATTACGACAGAATAATCTCTTTCCATACTTTAATAGGTACTTTAAGAAACGTTGTTACAGCTTCTTTTACGTTTTTGGCTTTCTTAGGGAGATATATTAAGGCAATAGCGGCACGTATTAGCATTGCTATCGGAAGTAAAATTGCTAAAAGTAGAGAGTATTTAGGATAAAATTTTTTGATCAATCTGAAAAAGTTGATCATAAATGTGTAAGTAAAAGTTTTAAATCCTATTGTATCTATTGATTCACCTAGTTTATGTATAAAAATAGAGTAGGGGTAGTATACGATATTTATCTGTTTTTTACAACTACGGATATATAGATCTACGTCTTCAAACCAAGCTGGATAGAATGTCGCATCAAGTCCTCCCAATTTTTCAAGAGCGGACCTTTTGAAAAGGAGAGCAGCTCCTGCGGGTTGAGAGTATATTTTACCGGCAAGAGGATAAGTACTTTTACGCGTATCGAAAAAGAAGAGAAACGAGAGGAGGTGTAGGAAGTTTAATCCTTTTTTTATTTGCCAACCTGTTTGCTCTTTTAGACTGGGAAACAGTAATTTAGGTACTACTATATCCGCATCTGGATAGATTTTAAACGCTTTTGACAAATAGGTGATTGTTGTCCTATCAAGTGGGTAAACATCGCTGTTTGCTACTAATATGTTGTTGTTTTTTGCTATTGAAGTTACTAGATTTATAGAACCGGCAAATCCCAGGTTATAGGGTGGAGCAATTATGGTTATTGTATCGGGCAGTTTATTATACCTGTTTCTGAGATCACCGAGATTGTCTATTAAATATATTTCTAATTGATCTGATGTATTCCATTTTTTTAAGTTTTCTTCTAGTTGTTTAGCTTTTCCGTAATATATGATAACTACTGTTATCTTCTCGGATTTACTCATCATAGATTTAGCTATAATATTACTTCACCCGGTGAAAATGAAGAAGTATTCGTTAGCTATTTTAGGTTCTAGAGGAATCCCAGCTAGATATGGGGGTTATGAAACTTTGATCGATAATATAGTACCTATTCTTTCTAAAGGACAATTTTCCGTTTACGTCTATTCCAGAAACTATTTTTTTCACAGAACTCCTAGGTTTTACAAGGGTGCGTCTATAATATGGCTTCCGACGATTCGTAATAAATATTTAGATACACCCTTTCATACTTTGTTATCAACTATACATCTTCCTCTAGTAAAACCTGATATAGTTTTTTTGGTAAATTCAGCAAACTCTTTTGTTATTCCTCTTATATCTGTTTATAAAATTCCGGTTGTTCTTCATGTGGATGGTAGAGAGTATATGCGTAGGAAATGGGGTTTTGTTGGAAGGAGTATTCATAAGGCATCTGTACCTTTAGGTTGTAAACTAGCAGATAAGGTTGTAACAGATTCTACTTACAATGCACGTTGGTTGGAGCAATTTGACGTGCAGGCTGAAGTGATTTATTACGGTGCTGATTTTGACTATACGCCGCCTGGAAAAATGTTGGCTAGTTATGGATTAAAAAAAAATAACTATTTCCTATATGTAGCTAGGCTGGAACCGGAAAACAATGCGGATTTTGTTGTATCGGCTTATCGTGAGTATAGAGGTAATATTCCTTTAGTATTAGTTGGTGATGCACCTTACGCTTCGAAGTACAAAGAGTACGTAAAAAGTTTAGCGGATGACAGAGTTTTGTTTACAGGCGCTATTTACGATAGGTACTATAAAGAACTTGTGTGTAATGCGTTGGCTACAGTACATGCATATGAGTTAGGAGGAGTACATCCTGCTGTTATCGAAGCTATGGGGGCAGGTAGGGCGTTATTGCTCAGCGATATTCCAGAGAATAGAGAAGCTGCTGGTAATACTGCGTTTTTTTTTAAACTTGACAAAATTGACTCGTTGAGTGAACTGTTTTATAAAATAGATGAAAATCGTTCAGTGGCAGAAGTAATGGGGCAAATGGCTCGAAAAAGAGCATTGAAACTGTTTAGATGGGAAAAAATCGCCACTTTATATTCCGATTTGTTTGTTAAATTGTGTACAAATGCTTAAAGAACAAGGAAAAATTATTACTATTGCTTTCTATATATTAGATCTGTTTTTCCTAATTTTAGCGTTTGCTATCTCTTATGTTATAAGAAACTCTTTTCTACCTGCTTTTTTCCCTTCCTCTTTTCCTACTCCAATTCTTGAATTTAAAGATTATCTAATATTACTTCTGATTTTAATAATAATATGGAGTTTTTATGCTATAAAGTTGGGTTTGTACAGGTCTTGGAGAACTCTCTCTATAAGAGAAGAGGTCAAGACTGTTATAAAAATCAGTTTTTATACGATGTTAACTTTTGGTGTATTAATATTTCTTTCCAGGATAGATGAGATACTTACTTATCATAGATTTCCTCGTAGCTTGTTAGCTTTGTTCATATTGTTTCTCACTTTACTTATATCTGGAGAGAAGCTTTTTATTCGTACTCTATCGCGCTATCTACGTAGTAGAGGTTATAACTACAGAACCATTTTAATAGTTGGTATAGGAGAAACAGCGCGTAAGTTTCTTATAAATTTACGACGTAATCCTCACTGGGGGTTTAAAGTTGTAGGAGTTTTAGCTCCTAATAGTTCTAGTAAGAGTAGAACTTTTGCTGGTTATCCTGTATTAGGAGATATAGATGATTTAAATAGGATTGTGGAAGAAAACGTTGTTGATGACGTGTTGTTTGCGGTGAATGCTAAGGAACTAGGTAGACTTGCAAATAAAATACTTGCTCTTGAAGAGTTGGGAATAAGAACCCTATTTTCACTAGATATTTTTCCCCATAATAGAGCTTGGGTAGAAATTTCCTCTTTTGCCCAAGTACCTGTTATAACATTTTCTAATACTCCTGCTACTGCTGTACAGCTATTTTTAAAAAGAGTTATAGATATAGTTGTTTCTATTTTGTTATTGGTTATGTTGGCACCTATTATAATGGCAGTAGCGATTCTTATAAAAATCACTTCTAGAGGACCTGTATTTTTTAAACAGCGGAGATGCGGTTTAAACGGCAGAGAATTTACTCTGTATAAGTTTAGAACTATGGTAGAAGATGCTGAAAAGAGGTTGGAAGAAGTTAGACATCTGAACACGGTTAACGGTCCAGCGTTTAAAGCTAAAGATGATCCTAGAGTCACTTCTATTGGTAAATTTTTACGTCGTTATAGTTTGGACGAGTTGCCCCAATTGTGGAACGTTTTGAAAGGTGACATGTCTCTGGTAGGTCCTCGTCCTCCTATTCCAGATGAGGTTAAGAGGTATAAGAGATGGCAAAAACGCAGGTTATCTATGAAACCTGGTATTACAGGTTTATGGCAAGTAAGCGGTAGATCGGAACTCGATTTTAACGAGTGGATGGCGCTTGATATGAAGTATATAGACTCCTGGTCTTTATGGCTCGATTTGAAGATAATGATTAGGACTGTACCGGCAATTTTAAGTGGCAAAGGGGCGCATTAATCTACTATGAATAGAGCCAGCGTCCATCCGTTTAGGAAATTCACCTTTTCGGTATATATGGGAATAAGCCCAGCTTTATGAATAGTTTCTTCAAATGGAAGATTACTTTTCCACCCTAGATAGGAACATACACCTTCGACAAGATCTTCAAAAAAAGCTATTACATTATTTTCGCTTCTAAAGTGGTTTATTATTACAATTCTTCCTCCTTTTTTAACCACTCGTTTCATCTCTTTTAATACTTGAATCGGTTTGGGAACTGCACTTATTACGTAACTTGCTATAGCACAGTCAAAACTGCCGTTTTCAAAGGGTAATGCACACGCATCTGCTATTATAAACTCTGCGTTAATACCGAGTATCTGGGCTCTTTTGTAAGCTTTAGATAACATTTCGTAGGAAAAATCTGTTTCTACTATACTTTTATAATTGCGAAAATAAAGCAAGTTTAACCCTGTCCCTGCTCCAACATCTATTATACTGTCCTCGTTAGATGGTGCTAGTAGTTCTATTGCCCTTTTACGTCCCTCTACAAAAACACGGCTGTTAAATATTTTATCGTAGAAACTTGCTTGTACCTTATACGCTCTTTTCAATCTTTGTGGATCTATAGAAATATCTTTTTCACTGCTCATCTGAGATTATTTCTACGACTGCGTACTCCCACCATTCGGCACCTTCTGTAAACTCAGATCCTTCACAGCTACAGGTAACCTGTACGTGATCTTTACCTAGTAGCGTATAATGTTTATGAGTTAACGCATATAGCGGAAAAAACTCGTAACATATTTTACAAAATTTCGCGACGCGTTTTGTTTTCTTGTCTGGAGATATTATTTGCGATTCTGGTATGGCGTAAATTGCCCTAAACATTTTATATCAATTCTTCCTCCGAGAAAAAGAAATTCAGCTCACGTTTAGCATTTTCTATAGAGTCGCTGCCGTGAATAGCGTTTCTTTCTATGTTTTCTCCGTATAAAGCTCTTATAGTACCTTTTTCTGCTTTTGCTGGATCTGTAGCTCCCATAACTTCACGTAGATACTCTACTGCATTTTCTCTCTCGAGTGCAACTACTACGCATTTTTCTTCAGTCATAAAGTTAAGCAAGCTATCGAAAAACGGTTTATCTGCATGGACTTTATAGAACTCCGCCGCTGTTTTGCGAGAAAGTAATCTACTTTTAAGTGCTAGAATGTTGAAACCTTTTTTTTCAAGAAAAGAGAGAATTTCTCCTACTCTTCCTTTTTTAAAGCTGTCTGGTTTTATAATGGCTAGGGTCCTCTCTTTCATTTCTCCTCCCGTCTTTAGGGTTTTACTTCTCTCTTTTTTAATACTTCTGCAACTGCTTCACCTATCTGGGCAGGTGATTCAACTACAGTTACACCGGCTTGTCTAAGAGCTTGCATCTTTCCTTCAGCTGTACCTTTTCCTCCCATTATAATGGCTCCTGCGTGTCCCATCCTACGCCCTGGAGGAGCGGTTATTCCGGCTATGTAAGCTACTACAGGTTTTGAAAAGTTATTTTTAATCCATTCAGCAGCTTCTTCTTCTGCACTTCCTCCTATCTCTCCTATCATAACAGCCGCTACTGTTTCTTCATCTTCCTCAAAGGCTTTAAGAACGTCGATAAAGTTTGTACCGTTTACAGGGTCACCTCCTATACCCACACATGTGCTTTGCCCAAGACCCAGATTGGTAAGTTGCCATACAGCTTCGTATGTAAGAGTTCCAGATCTACTAACGATTCCTATATTACCAGCTTTATGTATATGTCCTGGCATTATACCTACTTTTGCTTTACCGGGAGTTATGATTCCTGGACAATTTGGGCCTATCAAACGAGAGTTAGATTTTTGAAGAAAATCTTTTACATATAACATGTCTCGTATAGGTATTCCTTCAGTTATACATACTATAAGTTCCATACCACAATCTGCTGCTTCTATTATAGCGTCTGCTGCAAATGGAGGAGGAACAAATATCAAAGATACGTTACATCCTGTTTTTTCTGTAGCTTCTCTTACAGTATCAAAAACCGGGATTCCTTCTACTTCTTGTCCTCCTTTGCCGGGTGTTACTCCAGCTACTATATTTGTACCGTATTCCTTACACGCTATAGCGTGAAATCGACCTTCTCTACCAGTTATTCCTTGCACTACAACACGTGCCTTTTCATCTAACCATATACTCATACTCCCTCCTTTGAATTATGTTATAAGACAGCCTTTACTACTTTTTCAGCTGCGTCAGACATATTCTCCGCCACTATGAAGTCGAAGTTCGCTTCTCTTAGGATACGTCTTCCTTCTTCAACGTTAGTGCCTTCTAAACGTACAACCACAGGTATTTTTACCTCTCCTAATTCTTCTATAGCAGCAACTACTCCTCTAGCAATTCTGTCTGTTCTGGCAATTCCACCAAATATGTTTATAAGCACCGCCTTTACAGATGGATCGGATATGAGTATTCTAAATGCATTTTTAACTGCGTCTTGAGTAGCTCCTCCACCCACATCGAGAAAATTTGCTGGTTCTCCTCCATACAGTTTTATTATATCCATGGTAGCCATAGCTAAACCAGCACCATTTACCATACATCCTATATTTCCATCCAATTTTATGTAGTTGAGATTGTATCTCGATGCTTCCGTTTCTAAGGGATCTTCTTGGGAATAATCTCGCAATTCTATTATCTCTGGATGCCTAAAAAGAGCATTGTCGTCGAAGTTTATCTTGGCATCTAAAGCGATAAAATCACCTTCTTTAGTTAAAACCAGAGGATTTATCTCTACTAGGGAAGCATCTAGTTCAAGATACAGTTTTGCTAAGGATCTTAGTAACTGTTCAAACTTTCTGAGCAACTTACTTTCTATACCTAGAAATTTAGCTATTTCTCTACTTTGGTAACTCCATAAGCCTAGAAAAGGGTCAAAGTGTGTATGCTTTATAAGAGAAGGATCTTTTGCAGCGACTTCTTCTATATCCATACCTCCAGCAGCAGATGCCATAACAAGTGGAAGAGATTTTGACCTGTCTAGAAGAATTCCTAAGTAGTATTCTTTTTCTATATCTACAGCTTTCTCTATAAGAAGTTTGTTTACCGGTTGTCCATCTGGCCCCGTTTGGGGAGTAACTAATTTTTTGCCCAACAACGATTTAGCAGCAGTTATAGCTTCAGCTGCTATTTTAGCCAATTTGATTCCTCCCCCTTTCCCTCTACCTCCTGCATGTATCTGAGCTTTTACTACAACGGGAACTCCTAGCGTTACAACAACTTCCTTCACTTTTTCTAAATCATCTACCACGTATCCTATAGGTACGGGTATGGAAAATCTTTTAAATATTTCTTTTGCCTGATATTCATGAATCTTCATATATCCTCCCTAACTTTACTTTTAAAAAATCCTTTTGGTATATTTTCGGTAAGGAGATTAACATGGTAGAAACTTTTATGCAAGAAGAAAAAGAAGTTATGGACTTTATCCAAACTCTTAAAGAGAGAGAGATAAGAGCTATTAGTACGAGGATCGAAGTAGAAAACGAAACTTTAGACCCGTGTGCTGGGTATAGACATAGGATAAGAGAGTTGGAGAGTGTTCTAAAATATTATCAAGAGTTTGAGCAGAAGTTATTTAATTCTAAAGGATGGAAGTTTTTGCAATTTTTGCGCGCAGTTACGGGAAGGAAATGGTAAAAGATTTACAAGAATGTAAAAGAAAAATAGAAAAATTGGAAAGAGTTATAGATTCTTTAAAGAAAGAGTTACAACGCAAGTCTGACCAAATTGTTGAAATCATTAATTCTGTTTCTCCCTCCGAATTAGAAAAGATTTTTTTTATCTTGGAAGGTCGTTACCTTATCAAGTCTTATCCGGTTAATTGGAGAGATGACGCTTGTGTTGAGATAGAGGATGATATAGAACGTGTTGTGGTTTCTATATGGAAAATGGTATGAAAGAAATAACTATAGTGATACTTGCTTGGAATAGATGGGATCTTACCAAGAAATGTGTAGAAACTTTACTGGATACTCACTTGGATGGCGCCAAAATACTCGTGGTTGATAATGGCTCTACAGATCTAACGAAGGAACAACTGCCATCTTTTGCTGCTGAGAAAGGGATAAGCTACATAAGATTTAAGAACAATCTGGGTTTTTCTAAAGGTAACATAAGAGCGTTAGATTTTGTAGATAGTGAAGATGATCTGGTGCTTGTTAACAACGATGTATATTTTGAGGAACCTAGTTGGTTAAGGTTTCTTAGAGCTACAGCATATACTGATTCTAGGGTTGGTATAGTGAGTCCTGTACTACTTACTCCTGAAAAGAGACTTCTTCATGCTGGTACTTATATATTGCCTGACACTATTTGGGGTCAACAGATAGGCAGTGGTGAAAAATATATATACCAGTATTTAATGCCTCGTGAAGTTGAAGGAGTGGTATTTGCGTGTGTGTATGTAAAGAGAACTGTTATAGATAAAATAGGTTTTTTGTCACCTGAATACCATTCTTATTTTGAGGATACTGACTATTGTATCAGGGCAAGAAAAGCAGGTTTTAAAGTGGTTGTTGATGGAAGATCTGTAGTTATACACGACGAACATGGTTCTACATATGATATTTCATCCTATAGAAAAAGACTCTTTAGGGAAAGTCAAAAAATTTTTTCTAAAAAATGGAAAAGATATTTGGAGAAGAGTTATAAGTATGACGTTGTTTTCCACACAATTTTAAATTTTCCAGGTGGTTATGCACAAACTGCTAGGAAAATTTTACCTAATCTTGATATGAAAGGGGTTAAGGTCATCTATAGGTATGCGTACGGTTCTGGAACACCGTTTCCTTTAAATGAACCTAATCAAATGAATGATTATTACTTAAACGTATTGGCCAGTCGTGATGACAGGAAAGCCAAGGTTTCTGTAGTATACGCTCAAGGAGATGTTTTTTTTAAAGCTTCTAAGGGTAAGAAAGTGGGATTTACAATGCTGGAAGTTGATGGTTTTCCTAAAGAGTGGGTTAGACAAGCCAATGAGATGGATGAAATTTGGGTTCCATCTCAATTTAATTTGGAGGGTTTTTTAAATTCAGGATTGAAGAAGCAGATTTATAAGATCCCTCTCGGAGTTGATACAAACTATTTTAATCCTTATATAAAATCCGTACCTAATACTTCTGAGTTTGTTTTTCTTTCTGTATTTGAATGGGGGGAACGAAAAAATCCTTGGACATTACTATCTACTTTTAACCAGACATTTTCCTCTAAAGAACCTGTTAGACTTGTAGCTAAAATTAACAACAGAGACCCTTCTATTAAAGTTTTAGAGGAGATAAGGAAGTTAAGATTACGTGATAGTGGAGGAAGGATTTATTTTATTTTTAACAGAAATTTTCCTTATTACCAGATGCCTCTTTTGTACCGTAGTTGTGATTGTTACGTAAGTGCGTCTAGAGGTGAAGGGTGGGATATGCCTCTTATGGAAGCTATGGCATGTGGGAAGCCGGTTATAGCACCACTGTGGGGAGGGGTTACGGAATATCTTAATGAACAGGTAGGCTATCCTGTAAAGGTAAAAGGTACAGTACCTGCTGTGGCTAAGTGTCCTTATTACAAAGGTTTCAATTGGGCGGATCCTGACAGTGAGCATTTAAGTTTTTTGCTACGTGAAGTTTATGAAAATAGAGAAGAAGCTGCACGTAAAGGAGCAAATGCTGCAAAACTTGTGGCTCATAAGTATTCTGTGGAAAAAACTGTCGATAGAATAATAGCTAGGTTACAGGCTTTGCTCGATTAAATGTCCCCTTACGCCTAATAGAGTTGGTTTTCTAAAGTGTTAAATTATCGAGTAAATCTCTATTGTTTCACCGGTTCAAGTGTTAAAGGATCTCTTAACGGCAAGTGAGTTATAGGGCCGAATTGGCGTAAGTCTATGTTCTTATCTTTTGCCCATTTATCTATTTCACTCCATTTACCTACCATCACTATTACGCTTTTTTCAGGATGTATAAAATCGTTTGCAGCTTTTTTTACAGCGTCTGCGGTTACTTCCTCTATGTAGTTACGATAATTTTTCCAAAACGAAAAAGGTCTTCCTATAAATTTATCTTCGGCAAAAACCCATATAGCAGCTTTTAGGGTTTCAAATCTTTGAGGAAACCTATCTATTATCCCTTGTTTAGCAGCTTTTAATTCTTTGGATGTTACGTTGTCAGTTCTCATTTTTTCTAGCTCTTCGATTAACAGTTTAGTAGCATAGGCTGCAGTTTCGTTTTTTGACTGGAAAAATGCTATAAATGTGCCTGGCCAGTAGACACTGTGCCTGAATATCGAACGTACAGCGTACGCTAACCCTTCGTCTGACCTTATTCTGGTAAATAGACGAGAGTTGAACCCTCCTCCTAAAATTTCGTTCATAACCGTTATTGCGAAATTTGATTTATCAAGCCAATTCTCCATTTTGAAAGTTCTATGGCCTGCTGCAACTGCAGTTTGAGGAATCTCTTTTTCTATAACGTAGATACCAGGCTTTGATAAATGTTTTGTTTTTTCCTCAGGAGGCCATTTTACATTTCCTGAGTTTGGCCAGTCAGAGATCATTTTGGCTATCTTTTCTTTTATTTTACTTGCATCGATGTCTCCTACTACTGCTATCACACCGTTCTCTGGTGTTATCTTCTTCCAAAATTCAAAAAGATCATTTTGCGTTATAGATTCGATCTCTGCTTTCGTAGTTTGCCGAGCTTCTGGATGACTTTTACCGTATACTAGCCAATTCCATTCTCTCCACAGTATAGATTGAGGATGATCGTTGCGTTGTTTAAGCTCTTCTATCATCTTGGTTTTTTCTATTTTTAATCTCTCTTTGTCAAATCTAGGTTCCTTCAGCATTTTAAAAAATAATTCTAAACACTCATCGAAAACAGAAGATAAACAATTTAGATACGCTCTAAAAGAACTACTATCTACAGATGTTGAGATATTGGCCGCTAGAAAGTCAGCTTTTTCATCAAACTCTTCTGGAGTTAACTTTTTTGTACCTCCAGTACGCATTACTTTAGCTGTAAGGGTAGCTAAACCAGTTTTACCTTCAGGATCTAAATAGCTGCCACCTCTGAAAATCAAAGAAAGATGTACTAACGGTAAAGAATGATCTTCTGCTATAAGGAGGCTTACATTCTTGTCTATAGTATATGTAATATCATCTGGGTTGGGTAAAGAAAATTGTAATTCAGGAAATTCCAGCTTTTGTGGGTGCGGAGGAATAGCCATCACAATACCACCTGTTAAGAATAAAAGAGTTACAGTGATTTTTTTCATAACATACTCCTTATCTATTTTCAAGTTCTTGGATCCTATTTTCAATAGTTTTCTTTAGAGTTTCAAAAGCTTTTTGAATCTCGGGAGGAATATTTCCTTCTTGAGCTAATAAAGATGTGTAGATTTTTTCTAACTTCTCTTTGTCCGTCTCATTTTGAATAGCGTCTAATTGTCTTTTAAAATGGCTTTGTATCTCTGGAGGTAGTTCTGTAATTTCTGCGGGATATTCTCTAGATTCACTGTCTTTTTTACGGTAATAAAATGCTACAAGTGTATTTTCTTTTGTTAGATACTTTTTAACTATTTTTTGAATATCCTCTTTCGTTACTTTGTTTACTCTTTCACCCCACTCAAGAAGATATTTCCAGTCTCCTAAACCGTCGTAATAAACAAGTTGCAACATAAGCATAAAAGGGTTTTCTAATCTTCTGAAAGAATCCGCTGTTACTTTATTTTTTACCTTTTGCAACTCTTTATCTGAGACTGGATTCTCTTTTAGATCTTCTAAAATCTCTTGCCACGCTTCATACAGTTCTTTAGGAGTACTTTCTTTGGAGGTTTCAGCTTGTATTATAAAACTACCGGCGTATTTGCGAGGGTAGTTGTAGGAAAAAGCGGAAGAAGCAATCTTTTTTTCCAAAACTAAAGTTTTGTATAACCTTCCTGTATAACCATTTAGAAGTTCGGCAAGCACTTCAAATGCAGGTGCATCTTTGTGAATAAAAGGTACAGTGTGATACATCACCTTTATCTGAGGTTGACAATCGCATTCTCCTTCAATTTCTTTGTATGCTAGTTGAGGCATTTCTAAAGTGACCACTTCTTCTATTTCATCGGCTTTTTTGAGCCTTCCGAAGTATTTATCAGCTAGTTCTTTAACCTTCTCTATATCAAAATTTCCTACCAAAACAGCTGTTATATTGTTGGGAGCGTAATACATGTCGTAAAATTTTTGAGCTTGTTTCATACTTATTATTTTGAGATCTGAAGGCCAGCCTATAACGGGCCATTTGTAAGGATGCGATTGCCAAAACGCAGCTTCTATAAGTTCATCAAACTTACCTGTAGGAGTACTCTCCGTCCGTAGTCTCCTCTCTTCCTGCACAACGTCACGTTCTGTATAGAACTCCCTAAACACAGGATTAAGCAACCTTTCAGATTCCATCCAGAACCATAGTTCCAATTTGTTTGCTGGCACAGAAATTATATACCCTGTAAGATCGTAAGTTGTGAAAGCGTTAAAATTAGCAGCACCAGCCTCTTTGTATATGCGTGTGAAATCGTCTTTTATTATTAGCTCTTTGTGTTTCTTGTCTAACTCTTCAAACTCGGCCAAGAGTTGCTTTAATTCTTGAGGGTATGTATCTGGATCAAAAGGATCTTCTATTTCACCTTTGTAGTATCTTTGCCTCTGCTGGGAATATAACTCTCTTATTCGCTCTTGTAGATTTTCTTTTTCCTCCATAATACTTTTCTCTTTTTCGTAATCTTTAGTACCTATTACTTTTGTACCTTTGAACATCATATGCTCAAACAGATGCGCTAGACCTGTTATGCCTGGCCTTTCATTTGCAGAACCTACATGTGCTACCCACCCTGCATGTATCATGGGTAGTTCTTTTTTCTGTACCAGTAGGAATCTCATACCATTGGGAAGAGTGAAAGTCTTTACATCTAAGTTGAGCTTTAGTTGTGTAGGCGAAACCGACACAGCTTCTGTTGCACCTTGTGCTTTTAAGGTGATTAAAGTGATACCTACCATTATATAACCCACCCTTATCATTTTTTTTCTCCTTGTTTTCAATCTATTATACGGTAAACAAACGAATTAAGTAAGGTTATGTTATGATGTGGTATAAATGAAATTGCTTACTTTTTTATCGGATTTCGGAACTGCCGACTGGTACGTTGCTGCTGTAAAAGGAGTTATCTTGGCTAGATCTGAATGTACTATAGTGGATATATCCCATGAGATAGAACCTGGCAATGTAAAAAAAGCTACATTTTTTTTGCAAGCTCTTTACTCTCTGTATCCACCAAACACTATACATTTAGCGATTGTAGACCCTGGTGTGGGTACAGATAGAAGAATAATAGTAACAGAATATGATGGTTACTTGTTCATTGCCCCCGATAATGGACTTTTAACACCTTTTGTAAGTAAAGGGAAAGTTTTCGCAGTAGACAAAGAAGACATTTTTCTCGATTTAGGTAGTAACACTTTCCATGGAAGAGATCGTTTTGCTCCTGTGGCAGCGTATCTGCTAAATGGTAATGATTATAGAAAACTGGGGTATCCTATAGATAATCCTAAATTGTTACCCCAACCTATTTTGGAATATAAAGGGAACCAGGTTATTGGAGAAGTAGTGCATATAGATAGGTTTGGAAATGTAGTTACTAACATCCCTGGATCTCTAGTGCAAAGAGGTGGGTATTTTGAAATAAAAAACCGAGTGATTAAAAAGATTGTTGATAACTATCAACAGATCGATAAAGGGGAACTAGCTGTAGTGATAGGGTCGCTTGGGACTGCTGAAATATCTATGAACTTAGATTCTGCTGCATCTATAATGGACGTGCAAAGCGGAGATAAAGTTATATTTCGTGGAGGTTAATATATGAACAAAGGTCAAATACTTATGGTGGTAGGATTGATAGATTTGGTTTTTGGAGCAGGGGCATTCTTCATACTTTATAAGATGACAGAAGTTGGGTTTATGATTTCTGCTTTGGTTGGTTCAATTTTGATATTAATGGGAATAGGTTTAAGTATCGCTGGAGTTATTATTACAAGAAGAGAAAATGACGATTTCTCCAAGAGAGACGGTATTTAGAATATCTCAAAGATAATAGGTGTATAAATTAGAGAGCTAGGGTTGATAACCATCGATAAAACAAAATTGGTTATATAGAGTTGTACTTTGTAAGGTGTTCTCTAGAAACTGTAATTTACCATCTACCGTATCTAAATAAACGTTACAGCCAAAAAATAAAATTAGACTTTGAGCAATCGAGTAAATACAGAATAGGCTTCTGTAATTTTTTAAGGACAGTTATTATATTGAATGATAGTTTGTTAGCTCTGTTGGAAAGAGAATGATAGAGTCGAGGTATTAGGTTTTTTCCGTATAGTGTATGCCTGTTGTGTTAAAGGTATAATCAAGAGCAAGCTCAAGGATGTAATTCAGCTTTTTAACTCTTAACGGTGTTATATATTTTCACAAAGTTCTGTTTGTAACTTTTAGGTGCTTTTCCTTTATCTTAAGAAACGATTAAGATCTTTTTTAAGTAAAAGTAATGCTTTTGAAATGGGAAACTATTACTAATGTTTGTAACTGTTGACATATAAGATGATAAAGTGTTGTAGTGGTTTCCTTTGGTATTGTCTTCTGTAGAACAGAGTTGTTAAGTGCTTATGTTAAACCACAACTGGTAGGATATGTAAGATTGCTTTTTAATAAATAGAATTACTTATATCTTCTTCAGGTAGATTCTGTTTTGGCGCTTTTTTGGAGTTTGAAATTTTGATTTGAGTTTTGCTTTTTATAAGTTTATTGAGAAATGGAACAGTTGTAGGGTTTGAAAGTTGGACCGTTTTTTTAGTTTCTGGATGTTATTGCTTTGTTTATATTTTAAGATATAAACAGCTATAAGGGTGTAGCTTAAATGGGAGAAAAAGGGATGAAGGAGAGAGATATTTTTATATCTGTATTTGCGGCTATTTTTTTCGGAGTAATATTGTTTTTTGTGCTTTATAACCTTTTGAAAGCAGATTTTACACTTTCTGTTTTAGTTGGAGGTATTTTAGTTTTTGTTGGTTTGGTGGGCGGTATTCTTGAAGTTTCTAAGTTGAGAAAAGAAAAAGATATAAAGGTTGTTATTGCTATCGCTATAGTTAATTTGTTTGTAGGGGTGTTGTTTTTTAGATCGTCTAATCTTCTACTGTTGAATTTAAATTATGCGCTTTCGATTATTGTTCTCTTGGCAGAGATTTTAGTTTTAGCTGGTTTGTTTTTGATATTATTGAATCTTTATAAAAGATCAAAGAGCGATAATGCCACGGCACAGAAGCGAGAATATTATTGAGTTTTTAGGTCCTGGAGCTATTACTTCATTTTTTTTAAATTCACTAGTAATATCTGGGGGAATGGGAATCTCTTTTTTCTTGTGTCTAATGAGGGTGTTAAAAAGTGTTAAAGGTGATGAAATAGAAGAAGTAGATGTGGTGATAGTTTTAGGGCGCGTTCTCGATGAGAATAATAAGATTTCTAGGGTGTTTAAAGCTCGGCTCGATTTTGCTTTTTTTCTATATTCGATAGGAGTTGCGAAAAAGATATTTATCTGTGGAGGACTTACTGGTAATGCTACTATAAGTGAGGCTGAGGCTGGTAAGAGATATTTAATTGATTGCGGTGTAAAAGAGAACGATATAATGATCGAGGATAAATCGAGGCATACTTTGGAGAATTTAAAAAATGCTAGAGACAAAATAAGAAAACTTTCTTTTAAGAAGTTGGCTATAGTAAGTGATTCTTTGCATTTAGCTAGAGCACGCGATTTTGCTAGAGGGTTTGGTTTGAATTGTCTCTTGTATCCAGCTTACAACAGTGATGAGAAAGGGATTAAGTACGTATGGAGAGCTATACGAGAAGCATTTTTACTTCATTGGTATCATACAGGTGTTGCGTATAGCAAACTTATAAAATCAGAGAAATTACTTAAAAGAGTAACATGACGCCCCTTGATAATTCTTACTCGCAATGGGTAGCTTTTCCTCTTAAAGTACATTTCCTAGCTATCTTGAGTTTATTTGGTGTTTTACTGTTTGCTTGGTACGAATATACTTTACTTTCAACCTATCCAAATGTAGACGAATATCATTATGCATGGGCTGCTGAAAGAGTAGCTGCAGGTGAAGATCCTTACGTTGGAGGAAGAGGTAAGAAGGGATACTTGTATCCTCCTCTGCTGGCGTTTGTATTAGCTGCAATTTTTAAGGTAGGAGGTGAAGTTGGGGTTCTTGTTGTTAACAGATTTTTGAATATGGTAGGTTTAGCCTTATTCGGTTGGTTTACCGCTGCATGGGCGAAAGGTGACGCTACTCAAAGATGGCGAGATATCACCCTTCTGCTACTTCTTTCTCCTCCGGTATCTATGGGGGTAAAATTTCAAAATTTGACACTCTTTGCAGCTGGAGCTAGTATAGTTGTACTATTCTTCCATAAAAAATACCCTTTTATTTGTGGTATTCTATTGGGTTTATCGATAGCTGTAAAACCTCTTGTTGTGCCTATTATGATAGTTCTTTTTGCAACTTTTACAAGACATGGAGTGATCGTTTCCGTAGTCTCTTCAATTGTAGCTGCTTTACTGACTGTGCCTTTTCCTTATTTTGATAGCTGGTTTTATAAATTAGAGCGAATAAAAAGCCATATAGCAGATGGAAGTGCTTCAATTCATCGCATTTTACATGCACTAGATTTGCATTACCTTATGACACCTGTGCTTTTTATTTCATTTATATTTGTTTTTATAATTTCAACTAAATTTGCCAAAGATATACACTCTGTAGTTGCTATATCTTTAGCTTCTTCACTTTTTGTAACACCTGTAACTTGGTTACATACATATCTACTAGCTTTACCCCTTATAGTTATGGCGTGGAATATATATTTTACAAAAGGTCTAAGTTTCAAATATGAGTTTACCCTTTTATCCCTAGCTACTGCTGCTTCTCTTCTCGTAGAAGGTATAACTTCCTTTAAATTTGCTACTTTGCCTCCTCTATTGGAGGTAATTGGTGTGTTACCTAATTTATTTGCACCCGTTATTCTCGCTTGGTACGTGATATATTGGAACAATAAGATGGCCAATAAGCGCAATTCAGGTTAGTAATTGTTAGACTCGTTGTTTTTTTAGATGAAATTGTTTTTTGCTGGAACACAAGAGTGTATTTGTTGTGTGTTTGGACTAAATAGCTTGGGGTGACTTAAAAATAAAATCTGTAAAAATTTGATATAAACTGGTGCATCTATACAGCAGGTGTTATCAAAGTAAGGTTAGATGTGTGATTTGCAAGCAAAAAACATTGCGTTATTTAGGGGGATTGGAAATTGCCTATAATTTCTCACAGTTTTGAACGATTGCTTTACGTACTGATTTGTGATGAAGGAAGATGAGGATAGTTCTTTATAAAAACTATCAGAATTTAATGGATAGATGCTATGGAATTTTTTATTATATTTATCTGTTACTTTTAACTGAAGGAAGCGGTAGGGGGCTGGTGCCTCTCTCGGTCTTCAAAACCGATGTTCTTCGAGAGAAGAAGGTGGGTTCGATTCCCATCCGCTTCCGCCATTAGGAAAGGAGGGTATGAGATGCCTATCTATGAATACAAGTGTAAAGAGTGCGGCGAAAGCGTTGAACTTATTCAATCTGTCAATGATGCTCCTGTTACTAAATGTGAAAAGTGTGGCGGTGAAATGAGTAAAGTACTTTCACCACCTGCTATACAGTTTAAAGGTAGCGGTTGGTATGTAACAGATTATTCTGACAAATATTCTAAGAAGGGTAAAACGGAGGAAAATTCTGATAAAAAAGAAGATAAAAAGACTGAGGAGAAAAAGGCAAATACAACAGCTGCCAAGGAAAATTGATTTTTTTGTGCTACTTTTTGGAAAGGATAAAAATTGTTTTTTGTTAGAGAGGAGGGGTTGAATTGTTTGGATGCAACGTCACATCTTATGAGGAGTTTTCAGTTTACTGTTTCGAGAAGGGTAAGTGTTTCTTTAAGTTCAGATAATGAGAGTTGCAGGGCACGTTTGGCTTCTTCGTAGTATTCATCTACCGCTGCTGACCATGCCCTATTTGCATACCGTTCTCCAGCAGCGAAATGGGAAAAAATTTCGCCAAATTTCTTGATTCCTAATTCTGCTTTTATCAGTTCTCGGTGAGAAGCGAACTCGGAAAGTAAAGGAGAGAGGTTCTCTTCTATTAATTTGGGGTAGTTTTTGGGATCTACAGAGTGGATATTTTCCGCCTCTTTTGTAGCTTTTTTCAATACTTTCTTGAGATCTTCTAAAGAAAAGTCTTCTTCTAATACCTTTAAAATCTCTTCTTTTGAACTTCTTTTGATCAAGTAGATTCCTATTATACCTACTGTTATAAGAGTTATCCATTTCCCCCACTCTAACTTTTCAGATTCTACTGCAACGTATGAGGAACCTAGAAAGGAAATTGTTACCATAATAATTCCTATTTTTGTTTTCATAGGGCTTTTATAACGTGGTATATTGCAAATCCTACTCCTATCAACGCTTCTCCTACAATTGCTCCTGCCGCTATAGGTACCCCTACGTTATCGCTCCAGTTTTTACCCATTTTTTTATCACTCCATATGCGTAACACAGTGCCTATTGTGTATGTTAGAACTATATTGAAAGGCAGATAGAAACCTAATCCTACAAGAATTCCCAGACCACCTATCCCTGTAGCTGAAAGGAGAGCACCTATCCCCGCGCCTGCTATATATTTATCTTTTGGTATACCTTCGTTTAATATCCCTTCTATCATAGATGCTAGTGCTTGTCCCTGTGGAGCTGGAAGCCTGGGAGAGCCTAAGGTATAAGCTTTATGGAGTACAACTATTAAAGTTATAACTATGATTGGACCTAGTGCTGATCCTAGAAATTGTGCTATTTGTTGTTTACGAGGGATGGCCCCTACTAGATAACCTGTTTTTAGATCTAACATGAGGTCGGTAGCTTGTGACATCGCTACGCACATTGCAGCTCCTACCATAATAGATGCTATAATCGATTCCTTGTTGCCTAGTCCCGACGTAAGCATAACTGCAAGCGTAACTCCTATAAGTGTCATTCCAGAAAGGGGAGACCAGTTGGTACGTCCTATACACTCAGATAGGATAACTCCTGCAACCCATATCCAAATAGTTCCGAGTATCGCTACAAGAACTCCTCTACCAAGGGTCATGTTTTGTGCGGAATACAAGGACATATATAGGAGCACTACAAATGCCCCTATAATTCCTACTCCTAGAAAACCTATAGGTAGTTCATCTTGAGCTACTCTTTTACCCGATTTGCTAGCTTGGTACATTGAACGTATTGCACCTATTATAAGAGGAAGTGCTAGGACGATACCCATTAAAGCTCCACCTATTAACATACCTATACCTATAGGTCTAAAAAGGTGGTGTTGTAGATCACTTGCAGATGAAAGATTAGCTAACTTGCCTCTTAGATTGAGAATAGGCGCGAGAATAAAATAACAGGTGTAACCTCCTATTATAAAAAAGAATCCTCCTTTACCTGCTAAAAATGCTACTCCTATGGTAAGGAGAGAAATGTAGAAAGTTACATTCATATACCAAGGTAACCCTATTTTTTCTCCTAGAGGAAAGTTTGTATAACCGTTGTAAAGTACTATCGCATGTACTAACGCAGACACTAAAGCTCCACCTAATAGCAGATACGCTTTTTTTATTCCTGCTCCGGGAGATTTTAAAATAGTTGCTACTGCTATTCCGCCAGGAAATGCTAGCCTTTCAAAATCTATCATCTGCTTGCGAAGAGGTATTATAAACGCTATACCCATAATCCCGCCAGCTATACATCCTAAAACCATAATAGGAAGAGAAAAATCTTTTTCACTAAATCCTAGGATAAATATAGCCGGTACTGAGAACATCATTCCAGCAGATGCCCCATTTACAGCACTAGCAACAGTCTGGTTTATATTGTTTTCTATAATGCTTTTTCTTCCTAGTAGCCCACGTAGTATTCCAAAACCGAGAATAGCAGCTAATTCTGACCCTTCTATAGAAAAACCGAGAATTAAACTAGCGTATCCAATGCTGACAGCTAATAAAGCTCCTATTAAATATCCTACTAATACTGCAGTTACAGTTAATTCTGGATACTTTTCTAAATTGTTGTTTATTTTAGCTGTATTCATACTAAATCTTCTAAAGATTTCAATATTCTTGCAGTAGGTGTAGGGTTAAGAATCCTAAATTTCCAATATTCTTCTATACCTTTCCACCGTGGTGATCTGTTACTTATAGCACCTATCAAGTGAAAAATTACCAGTTCCGCTACTTTAAATGAAAGATGTTTAAGGTAAACTGGGGTTATTTTCTCTTGGAGTAGAAGCTTAATGTTATCAAAAGTGTTTTGTAACGTTACTTTAACGTTAACACATTCAATGGAGTTGGAGAGGATACTGTACAGTTGCTCTAGAGTTCCAGGTTCTTTTTTCATAGCTCTAAGAAAGTCTAGAAGCAAAACGTTAGTTGTTCCTTCCCATATAGAAAATACTTGCGTGTCTCTGTAAAATCGAGGAATATCGGTATCCTCTATATACCCTGCTCCACCTATAGCTTCAACACCTTCAGAAACTACTTGAATTGCCTCTTTGGCCGTAAATAGTTTAGCTAATGGTGTAAGAAGACGTGCCAAATGCAAACTACTGCTATTTCCAAACAGTTTTACTAACCAGAAAGTAAATAGAGTTGTTCCTACTGTACGTGCTTGCATCTCTGCAAGCGTGTTTCTATGCAAGGGGTGCTCTATTATATACTTACCAAACGCTTTTCTTTTTAACGAATAATCTACAGCAAGAGAAGTTATGTATCTCATGGTAGCGACAGAACCTATAGCGTTATAAAGCCTTGTTACATTGAGTATTGTAGCAATATGCGCTATTCCTCTATCGGGAGTACCTACCAATAGAGCTTCAGTCCCTAGTAACTCTACTTCAGCTGTTGCTAATGCCCTAGTTCCTAGTTTGTCTTTTAAACGTAAAATCTTTAAATTGTTCCATGAACCGTCTTCTTTCTTCGTTTTTACAAAAAATAAAGATAGTTTATCGCTTCCTTCAACGGTTGCTAACGTGAAAGCTACTTCAGACTCTATAGCAGATGTGAACCATTTTATTCCATACAATTTCCATCTTTTACCGTCACCTATCGCTACACTTTTGCTACTCCTAACGTCAGATCCTCCAGTCTTTTCCGTCATCCATTGACCTGAGGTCCAGAATGACTTAGGATCGTTGCTTAACAGGTGTGGTATTACTTCTTCTATTAACTTACTATCGTTCACAGTGTATATGAGTGCCGCTGCACCGTCTGTCATAGCTAACGGACAGGTATAAAACGCGGAACGGGGGTGAAACAGGTACAGTTTTACACTCTGGTATACCCTGTTATACTTTCCAAATCTACCTAAATAAGCTGCTCTTACTAGCTCTTCTTCAGCTGAAAAAGCCTTTAACTTATACCATTGTTCGCAGTATTCGACCCTGTCTACTCTCTTACCCCATGGATCGTAGTGGATCAACTTTGGCTGATTGATTTCAGCCTCTCTTGCCCACTTTTCTGTCTCTTTTACCCTTTCTGCAAACTCTTTAATCTCGTCCCATATTTCAGCCATTATTTCTGGAGGGATAAGGAAAGATACTATTTCTTTAAGAAAAGGATCGCTCTCTATAGGATCTGCTATCGATGGTGGCTTCTGGTAAAAATCGTATTTTTCCGTAGTCAACACTCCTACCGACATTTTAAAATAGTATATATGATTAGAGTATTCATTGTAATCGCTTGTTTACTTATAGGAATATTCTACTTTAATGCTCCTGAGAAGAAATTGGATTCTAGCTTTTTCTTCAGTTACATGTCTACTACAATAGATGGACGTTTTTCTGAAAAAGAAAAATTGCTCGAGGTGGGGAAAAATTTTGTAGACCACCAAAAGAGTCAAGTAGCTGGTTTTGAGACTTGGAGTGATCTGTCTAACGATAAACTGACTATACTGAGTGCTGGTTTAGCTGACTTCCGGGTTAAGTATTTTAAAAGGTACGGTTTTAACGTTCCCGATAAAAACATGAAAGTTTTCATTTTCGCGGATAGAGAAAAATTTCGCTCTTTTGCAAATCTAGTGTGCAAAAGTTGTAGACATACAAATATGGAAGGTTTTACAACAGGTAGTATCATCGCCGTTAATGCGGCTGATAAGAAACTAGATATGATATTTCTTACCTTGGCTCATGAATTTGCTCATTACTTAAATAGTACAATTTTTGTTCGCAAACTTCCTCCTTGGCTAGAAGAGGGTATAGCTGTGGATTTTTCCCAATATATGCTAGCGAAGTTTAGAAATATAAACGGCGTGCCGGGAATCGTTAGGAAAACGGGAAAAAATGATTTTATTGTGGAAGGTCCCTTGGCAGCAATCTTTGTTTTAAAAAGAGAGATGGAAAAAGGAGAGTTGAGCTTAAATGACATGCTTATGCTTGATTGGATCGGTTTTGATATGTCCGAAAAAAGAGATCTTCTTTATTCGCAAGCTGGATTTTTTGTGAGTTTTATGTTGGCAAATGAAAGTAGAAGAACGTTTTTTTTACAACTTCTTGAAGAGATACAAGGGTTGAAACAGTTTCCAGAACCTGTAGAGATAAAAGAAAAAATAACAGAACGTTTCCCAAAGATAGAAACAATTTTCAAAGATTTCCTTTATATAGAAGCTGCTCGAGAAGAAATAGCTTTGCAAGAAAAAGTGGGACCTTTTATATGGAACAAAGAATAAAAAGATTTTTGGCATAAAACTTATATAGCTTCAAAGGTCGCTAGGATTAGTTTAAGAAACTAAAATCTACATTACAGTAAGGGTTGGTAGAAAAGACTTAATAATGTGTTATAAAGTTATTAGTAGCACCATATATTTTAAAAATTTTTATTATACGGGTACACTTTATATACTGAAGTCTGATCTAAGCTAATAGATATTTCTACATTGGTAATTTGCAGTTTTAACTCACTTATATTTTTGAAATAGTATAGAGTAATTGTGTGTTTTGTATTACCTCTGGTTGAAGTGTTACCTTCTCTAGCACTTAAAAATTGTGTTGCTCTTGTTTTCTAAAAAATCTCAAACATTCTCAGTTTATATTTATAAATACTCTGCTTTTTCAGTAAATGTTATCTTTAGTGTGTTGGTGACTTGTTAGATATGAACTATTTGGATAATTTTAATGGTTTCATCTAAGGATAATTTGGAAGGTTAATGTGGTTAATGGTAAGTTTCAAAGATGTAAAGTAAACAAAAACGTTTCTAAGATTAAGGCGTATCTTTACGTGTAATACATAGAAGAAAGGAGCTTCTAATAATATTGGTTTGTTACCTTTGAAAACGTTTATAGTATCTGCTTAGAGTTATATTTTGGCAAACAAAAGACGTGAAATATAGCGGTAAAAGGTCTATATTTGTAGAGTTTTGAGAAGTTGTTTTGACTTTCTGGTAGTTGTTTTGTGGATAAGGTTAGTTTTCTTCTTAAAGTTGCTGGTTAAGGCGTATAGATTTTAAGGAGTTTTTTAACTCAACTGTTGTAGAAATATTTAGTAATAAAAAAGGTGTTAGCCAAGTAAATTCCGTGGCTAACACCTTAGTTAGGTCTAATTGCATCTAAAGGCTTGTACGTCTATTACAGCATCTGCCATATGTTTTAATGGGTTAAAGTAGGTTTTTGTTGAGCCTCTAACTACATCTGTTATGGTTAGAGTGAACTCTTGGTCTGTAGTTGCGGCGAATAGAACCCAATAGTAATTGTTTATTGCACAACCGTCCAATACTTTTACTAACATTTCTATGTTGTCTGGAGAGAAAAACCAGAAGAGGCCGGATGCGTCTGTAAGGTCTACCCTTCTTCCTTGTCCGGTATTGTTGTTTTGGTCTCTCCAATCCACTGTAACTCGGAATCTACCGCTTTGGAAACAGTGTGTATAGGTATCTGCGGTGCATGTTCCACCGCCGCCGCCACCACCTGCTAAGTGGTTTTGGATATATTGATAGGTTTCTGAAAACCTACCGTCTACTTCGTAATCGTCCATATCGCATGGAGTATCTGGTGTTGGTCCACATGCTCCTAATAATTGCCCTACTATCATAAGCCCACTTTTTACAACTGGAGCACCTGAAGAACCACCGTAAGTGCCACCTATTTTAGGCTCTGAGTACATGAAAACAGATGTAGGAACCCCTGTGCATGTTCCAGAAGGAGAATCGTCATATTCTATTTGGTTGTACGTTTGGGGCTCTGGGAGTAGATTATTGTCTGGAAAAGGATGCGATATTCTGTGAAGTTTCATATTGTCTGTCACATTGCCGGTAGAAGCATCCCAACCCAGTAGAACGCTGTTTGGAGGTAGTGAACTGAGTTCTAAAAGGGTAAAATCCGGTTTGCCGTCACTGTAAGCACCTGTTTCAAGAAGAGTTGATCCTACAACTGTGTCTAGGTTTCCTAACGGTTTTGAGGAACCGTTACAACTATCTGTATAGTCCTTGAAATAAAATTCTGCCGAAGAAGCTTCACTCTGAGTAGATATGCAATGGTTAGCAGTAAGAAACAGCGGTCTATAAGAGCTTGTGTCGAGGTCGTTTATGAGCCCTCCAGAACAGTAATATATACTTCCCCCAGATACAAAATCGTACCATCCTATTGCATCGCGTAGCAGATCTATATCTTGAAGGGTGGAATTTCCGTAGCACATAGCATCCTGTAAACAGTTCGTATGCGACGTGCGAGGAGCCAGATTATTTTCTCTATCGAATATAATCTCCGCGAACCTAGAAATTGTAAACTCCACGTCTTCCAAATTTGCTTCTTTTGGTAGGTGTATCTCTAGTATATATTGATCGCCTCCTATACTGGGAGTCCATATACCTCCTTTATGATCTATTATACTGGTATCAAAGCTTCTTACTTCTTCTCCCGATGGATTTAACGCGGTAAATATAGTACCTTTAGGCACCTTGACATTGTCTAACCTTAGTCTTAACCTTTTGGCTTTTTCTATCTTTATACCGAAAGTAACTACCTTTTCTCCCGAAGGTAAAGTGGTTGTAAAAAATGGGGTTCCTTTCTTAAAACTTAGGTCTTTTTTTAAGAATCTTACTAACCCTATTTTTATAGGTTTGTTTTTCTTGTTCCATTTGTATATCTCCTCCACCCTTTCTTTCTCAGATACAAAAGCATTCTGCTGGACTATTGCAGGTTCTAACCCTAAACTGGTATAGAGATTTAAAACTTTTGGTGCAGTTTTCTCCTCTACTTCTGGATATAACTCAGGTCCTTGTTTCTGAGCGTAAAGAAAGGTAAAAGATAAAAGAAACGCTGCAAAAAATACTCTTTTCATTTCGGATTTCCTCCTTTGTTTATTTAGAGTTATTATTTATTATAATTTGTATTTTGTATACCTTAATGTATTGGCGGAAAATTTTATGTAAAAATCTTATTTAGTTGAGGTTTGATTATGAAAGGTAGAATTCTTTTTGTTATAGGGTTTACGACCGTTTTACAAGCTGCAGAACCTCCGCTTGTTTATACTCCTCCTCTGGAAGTGGTAAAAGCTGCGAGTCAAACGATTACTGCTGAATATCTAAAAGAGATTATCAAAACACTTTCGTCGGACGAAATGGAGGGAAGGGCACCAGGAAGTCTAGGATCTAAAAAAGCTAGAGAGTTTATAATAAGGAAACTAAAAGAGGTTGGAATTATTCCTGGTAATGCGGGAAAGTGGGAACAAAAATTTACTTTGGTAGGAATTAATACCTTTTCACCTAAAACATTGGAATTTACTACAGGTACTAGAAAAGTTGTTTTTAACTATTGGGATCAGTTTATACTTTTTGCTGGTAAACAAAAAGAAAAACTTGCTGTAGAAAATGCAGATGTTGTTTTTGTAGGTTACGGTATCCAAGCACCTGAATATAATTGGGATGACTTTAAAGGTAAAGATTTAAGTGGAAAAGTTCTTATATTTCTCAATAACGATCCAGACTGGGATCCGCAGCTTTTTGAAGGTAAAAGGCGGCTTTATTACGGTAGATGGAGTTATAAATATGAAAAGGCAGCTGAGTTAGGTGCAGTAGCTGCATTTATAATTCATACTACAGAATCTGCTGGTTATCCTTGGCAGGTTGTACAACGTTCATGGACAGGAGAGCAGTTTGAATTGCCTCAGAAAGAAGATGAAAAAGGTGTAGCAGTAAAAGGATGGTTGACTTACGATGCTGCTAAAGAGCTGTTTGAAGCTAGCGGATTCTCTCTAGAGAAGGCTATAGCTCTTTCTAAAAGCAGAAACTTTTATCCTATAGAACTAAAGGCTAAATTAAGTGTTGAAATTAGTTCAAAAATTAGAAGAGTGGAAGGTAGTAATGTAGTGGGCTTACTTAAAGGAACTAGTGATGAAGTGGTTATATATACGGCTCATTACGATCATCTGGGTATATCTACGCCTGATCAGGAAGGTGATAAGATCTATAACGGTGCAATGGATAATGCTACAGGTGTTGCTCAAGTTATAGCTATAGCTAAAGCTTTTAGTAAAGTTAAAGATCTGTTGGAAAGGTCTATACTCTTTCTTATTGTAGATGCGGAGGAACAAGGGTTGTTGGGATCTAAATTTTATGTGCACAATCCTACAGTGCCTGTTAGTAAGATGGTTGTTAATATAAATTATGATGGTGGAAATGTATGGGGAGAAACAGCGGATCTGATCTCAGTAGGTTACGGGAAGTCACCAGATTTAGATAAATTGGTTATTGGATATGCAGCTTTTCAAAAGAGAGCGGTTAAGGGAGATCAGTTTCCTGATAAAGGTTTTTTTTATCGCTCCGATCAATTTAGTTTTGCAAAAGCAGGTGTACCTTCTATATGGTTAGATGGAGGTACAGAGTTTATAGGTAGGGAGCCTGGATGGGGTGTTAAAATGATAGAACATTGGGAAAAGAGTCATTACCACCAGCCTAGCGATGAATTTAACGACGAATGGAACTTTGCAGGAATGGTTAAAGATGCTAAATTAGGATTTTATATAGGATACTCTTTAGCTACTTCAAAATCATTCCCTATGTGGAAAAAAGGAGACGAATTTGAACTTTTGAGGATTAAAGCGTTAGCTGATAAATAATCTCTGCTATTTCTTTAACTTTTTGTGCGTTCCATCACACAAAGGAGGTTTATTAGTATATTTGCAAGTACACAAGGCGTACTTTTTCTTCTCTGAAATCTCAATTTTTAACGGGGTAAACCCTGTTCCACGATGAGATCCGTCACAGAAAGGTTGGTTGTTGGAAAGTCCACATGTACACCACCAATATTCCCCAGCATCTAGTTCTATAACTATTGGTTTTAAACCGGCTACTTTCGGTTTTTCCATAAATTCCTCCTCGCTAAGTAATTTTAATCGTAGTTAATCAATTATAATTTAATAAGATATCATTTGGGTTATTTTAATTCGTTTTAAATAGATAATTGGAATAGAAGATAACATTAGAGCTGACGTTAAAGCTATTGCAAATATGTGAAGAACTGTGTCTACTTCGTTATGTATAGGAATACGAGCTATAAAATAGATATCTGCCAAAGATTCAGGTAGATTTAATAGGCCAAACTTTTCTATTAAGATAGTACTAACGATTCCTACTATTGTACCTATTGTTATACCTATAGTGGTAAATAGCAAATTTGTTAAAATTAGCGAACTATAGATAATAGCTGGATCTATTCCAATAGCTAAAAGTATGCCAAACTCTGGTATTTTTTTGTTTATAAGGGTGAGTAGAGTTGCAGATAAATTTGCAAGAGCTACCGTTATGATAAGGGTAAGAAAGAAATATAGCGTTTTTTCTTGTAGTTCTAACGCGTTGAACAGGGGAGTATTAAGTGTATACCAGTTAAAAGATAAGTAGGTATCTCCTAATCTGTTATCTATCCATTGTTGCATTTTCTCTATGCTCTTGCGTGTAGGCGAGTCGATGTGGATCTCGTAAATTTTGGAGGCAGCGTTAGGTAGAAAAGTTGAAGAAGTAGTTATCCACTCGGAGTCAAATTCGTACAGACCGGTTGAGAATATTTTTTCCACTTTAGCTGATATCACTTTAAAATTGTGTTTTGTACCTTTTACTATTGCTACAATTGTTATCTCGTCATCTAAAGATATTCGCATCTTATCAGCCAGTACTTTTCCTATAGCTAAAGGAGCGATATTTTTATTTGAACTAAAGGTGGCTCCAGATAAAGAATCTTTTTGATTATCGTCTATTATCCTTATTGTAACTCTTTCCGATTGACCGTTTTTTATGATAGCACCTTGAGTAAAAAAGACTCGATTTACTGAGGTTTTAACCGGTGACTCGGCGATAATAGTTTGAAACTTTTTATAATCATCTTCTCCTAGAGGATATACCATTATAGGTGCATTTGAATAAAGAATTTTTTCTTTTATCTCTTTTAGATAGCCCTTTGATATACCCAGAGCCAGATAAGATACTCCTGAGGCTATAGATATACCTATAATTGCAATGTAGACTTCTATGCTAAACTTAAATAGTAGATGGTGTAAGGAGAAAATTGTTTTAAAGGAGTTAATCATTTTTGCTCTTTACTTTCTAAGAAGTTTGTAGAAATATATTTTAAAGTAAAAATAGGAGGCTTCAATGAGAGTTGTTTCCTTTCTTTTTCTGTTTTTGTTAGGAGATTTCCTATTATCTTACGTGGTTATTTTAAAGGATGGTTCTAAGATAATAGCCACCAAACCTATCGAGAAAAAAGGTAATAAGGTTATAGTAACTTTGACTACTGGACAAATTACTGCACTAAAAGAGAGTGAAGTTGATTTTGAAGCTACACGTAAAGCTAATGAAAGTAGTTATGGAGATGCTATAGTTATAGGCGATACAAAAGTTATTTCTACTAAACAGCCTCCTGTACAAAAGCAACCTTCTCTTGGTGAAATTATAAGAAAAGGTGTTCTACAGAAAACTCCGATACTTAGTGAGCGGGCTAAGCCGCGTGATACCGAAGGATTGCCTAAGACACCAGGTGGTTACCCTAATCTTATGCTTTTTGCTCCTGAGCCTGTAGGAGATGAAGATATAGAAAATTTAGTAAAAACCGTCTTTTCAAAAATTAATTTAGAAGCCACTATTGGGAAAGGTACTATTGATGGTAGGTTGTTTTTACGTGTCATTACTAACAATTCCAGGGATGTTTTTAAATCGTTACGTGCTGCTTCTTTTTTGCTTTTGAAGTTGAGAGAAAAAGGTAAAAATGTCGAAGCTCTTGAAATTATAATGGTTAATGAACGTAGAGAACGGGCAGGACAATTTCTTATAAATGTAGATAGAGCAAGAGAGTTGCTCGATGAAAAAGTATCTTCTAGAGAATTTTTTGTACGCTACGTGGAGTTTTAATCTGGTACAGTGGGGAAAAGTTTCGACGATCTAGTAAATTTGATAAGATTGCTGCGTTCACCAGAAGGTTGCCCTTGGGATAGAGAACAAACGCTAAACTCTTTGCGTCCATATATTATCGAAGAGGCCCACGAGTTGGCTGCAGCTATCAGCGACGGTAAGGTTGAATGCATAGCTGAAGAAGTAGGAGACTTAGGTTTGGAATTGGCTTATGTAATAGAGATTGGTCGAGAGAAAGGGTGGTGGCAAGAGAGCAGCGAGATATGGGAGAAGGTGTACAATAAAATAGTTGAGCGACACCCTCACGTTTTCGGAGATAAAAAAGTAGACAATGCTAAAGAAGTAGAGAAAATATGGGGCTACAATAAGGTTCAAAGAAAAAAGGATATATTTGATGGAATATCTAAAAGTATGCCGTCTCTTACAGCTGCTTTACGCATTTCTCAGAAAGCCGCTGCTGTAGGGTTCGATTGGGAAAGAATTGAAGATATATTTGCGAAAATAAACGAAGAGCTAGTAGAAGTGAAGGAAGCCTACTCTGAGAATACAAAGGAAAATATAGTTGCTGAAATGGGAGACCTTCTGTTCGCGGTAGTTAATCTTGCTCGCCATTTGAAAGTGGATCCTGAAGAAGCACTTTATTTAGCTAACAAACGTTTTGTAGAACGATTTCAAAAACTTACATCTGAGGTTGAAAAGGAGGGAAAGAAGTTAACTGAACTGACCCTATCTGAGATGGATCAAATTTGGGAGAGAGTTAAGAATAGTGGCTAGAAAAATAATAGGATATTTGTTTATACTGACTTCTATTTGTTTGGTCTTAATTATATTTTTGAAAATAAAACGCACTACTTTTATTCCAACGTATCAAAAAGTTGAAGCTATAAATCCTGTAAAAGCAAAAACCTCTGTCGTACTAATAACCCTAGATACAACAAGGGCAGATTTCCTTTCTGCCTACAACAGAAATGTAGATGCTACTCCTGTAATAGCTAGATTGGCGCGGAAAGGTATAGTATTTACTAACGCATTCTCAGTTGCTCCTATAACGTTAGTTGCTCACTCTTCCATCATGACAGGGTTATATCCTGCATCTCACGGTGTACGCAATAATGGTACTCATTACCTCAAAGAGGATGTTGTTACTCTAGCAGAACGGTTCAAAAATATGGGATACAAAACAGCCGCTTTCGTATCCGCAGCTGTTTTAGACGATATTTATGGATTGTCACAAGGCTTTGACCTTTATGATGACGATCTTAGTAGTAGTATAGAAAGACGTTTTATGGTTGTCCCAGATAGGAAGGCTGAATATACAGTTAAAGAAGCTAGAAAATGGCTCTCTTCTGTAGGAAATTCGCCTTTTTTCTTATGGGTGCATTTCTACGATCCGCACGCTGTTTATTCTCCTCCCCCTCCTTACAGGGATAAGTATAAAGATAATCTTTACCTTGGCGAGATTGCTTATATGGATTATTGGATTGGAGAACTTCTCAAGGATCCTAAGGTTAAAGATAGTTTGATTGTAATAGTAGGAGATCACGGCGAAAGCCTAGGTGAGCATCAGGAGCTGACTCACGGGATCCTTCTTTATCAATCTACTCTTTGGATACCTTTTATATTGGTAATTCCTGGTGGTCCTTCTGGAAGTGTAGAGATACCTGTAAGCCAAGTTGATATATACCCTACTTTGTTATCTCTACTAGGTGAAGATTACGGAGATGTGGATGGATACGATATATCGCAAATTTTAAAGTCTGATTTAGATACCAAAAATGAAAGAATTCTTTTTGCCGAAACTTTTCTTCCTTATTTTACTTATGGTTGGAAGAAGCTATACGCAGCGAGAAAAGGTCAGATCAAAGTTATAACTTCGCTTGATAGAACAGAAGTTTTTGATCTTTCGAAAGATAGTCAAGAGCGTGATCCCCTTAAATCTGGAGAGGGGGTAGATGAAATACTTAACAGCATCAGAAAGTTATCTGCCTCTAAAGAAGTAAGTAGCGAGAAACCGCTCGGGCCAGAGGAGATAGAAAAGTTACGGGCTCTTGGTTATATAGTTGGTGTTAGCAAAGATGCAACCTTTACACCAACTGTAGATCCTAGAGACGGTATAAATTTTGACTTTTTAATACAGCAAAGTAGGGATTTGATTAGAAATAAAAAATATAAAGAAGCAGTAGATAAGTTGTCACAACTTCTTAAAATGGATCCACATAATATAGTAGGAGTGCTGGAATTAGCTAGAACTTACTTGAGAATGGGAGAAGAAGATAAGGCTCGTGAAATACTTGTCGTTTCTTTGGATAAAGTTCCGTATCCTAACCAGGTAATGCTCATGTTAGCTATACTAGATGCGCGAAACAACCCACAGCAAGCGCTTACATTGATAGAACAGTTGTTAAAAAGGGACAGTAACGATTTACAGGCTCTTATTACAAAAAGCAATATTTTGATGATGATGGGGAAACTTGAACAAGCTCAGAAGATCGCTGAAGAGCTCTTTAAAAAATACCCTAAACAACCTGAAATTATGGGTTTATACGTAAAAGTTGTTCTTCTCCCTGCTAACAATTTGGCATACGCTGTGGAAATTTTAGAAGAGGCTGTAAAGATAGATCCCTACTTGCCATCTTTATGGCATCAACTTGCCATGATATACGAACGGATGGAAAAGGATGATGTTGCTCTAGAAGCTTATAAAAAAGGTCTTAAATATACCCCCGATAGCGATATTTTACATTGTAGATTAGGCATAATGTTAGCTAAACTAGGCAATTTTATAGATGCCGAAGCTCATTTGTTAGAATCTCTAGAATTCTCACCTACGCCCCAGATCAATTGCATATTTACCCTTGGTACTCTTTACGGTGAGACTGGGCGTTTTGATAAAGCGTTGGAGTATTACAACAAAGCTTTGGACTTGAATCCTAACAGATTGGACATACTTAATAATAAAGCTATAGCACTGTTTTACTTGGGTGATAAAGAGCAGGCAAAAGCTCTTTGGAAGAAAATTTTAAAGGAAACTCCAGATTTGGTAGATGCTAAGATAAACTGGACTCTAATTTTACTCGAGGAAGGAAAATTTGATGTTGCACTGGATACCATCAACAATGTTTTAGCCAAAAGACCCGACTTGAATAAAGCGTGGTTAGCTTTAGGGAACGTTTATTTAGCTAAAAAGGAACTTCCAAAAGCTTTAAAATCTTTTGAAAGAGCTTGTTCTATAAAGAGAGAACCTATATGCTTATCTCTTTTAGCTAACGTTTATATTTCTTTGGGGCAATTGGAAAAAGCTATAGAGATTTTGGAGGAAGCGATTGTGGATTATTCTAAAATACCTGATTTGTGGCTCTATTTGGGAGATGCGTATAGATTATCTAACCAGAAGGATAAGGCGATAATGTATTATAAAGCTTTTATTCGCAGGTTTCCTTCTCACCCTATGCAAGATAGGGTGAAGGAGATTCTACAAAGTTTGCTCACTGGTTGAACACTGCTACTTCCTCTGTTAGTTTCAGAGTTTGCGGGGAGATTAGAATTTATACATAGAGATTATATCTATAGATAAACCTCCTATATCATCTTCGCCGTAGAATCTTGATACTCCCCCTCTACCTATAGCATTAGGTATTGATGAATAACGTAAGTTAGCTCCTACGTTAAATTTTTCCCATTCTTTTCTTATACTAAGTAGTACGTGAAAGCCGGTTGAGTTCCCTGAAGTTCTTCTTAGGGAGTTAGTGTCACTCCATTCTACTGTCGTAATTCCACCTCCCGCTAGAAAAGACCAAGGTTTTTTTTCACCGAAAAGATACCCTACAGTTAAGTGGATAGGTGTCATAGAGAATGTTGATTTTTGGTCTGTAGGCTGAGGATTTGGTGTCAATATCACTTGGCGCCCTTCGACCGATCCCGTTTCTATCGTTAAGTGGAAGGCTAAACCTTTTAATATGATCATTTCTGCGTCAAATCCTACTGTCAAAATCGGATCTCCATACACAGCGTTGTAGCTTTTTTGTGCGTTAGTCATATCAAAAGTTCCTATATGTCCACCTATTGCAAATCTCGGTTTAGCAGCGTGTAGCGTGGAAGCCAACAGAGAAAAGAAAATGACTCCTGTTTTTATTTTCATATCTCCTCCTTATTTAATCAATTAAATCCTATACCTTTATGTAATCTTTCTAAGTTGAGCTCGCCATGTCCTGTATGTTCATCGAATCCCGCTAAACCTCTATCTATAGCTGTTTCTCTTAACATTAACTTTATTGCTTCGTTATCTGTAACTCCGAGTGCTCGTATAAGTGCAACGGCAGCACTTACTTGAGGAGTGGCAAATGAGGTTCCATTAAACCAGAAGGCGCCGTACGTTACTTCTCCTGTCGTTGTATCTATTACAAAAGTCACAGACAAAACAGCATCTCTCTTGTTATTGTCTACTATACTGGACGATGTTTCTCCTGCAGGAGCGGTTATAAATATGTTGGGTCCATAATTTGAATAGGAGGCTCTTCCACCTCGATAGCTAGTTGCTCCTACTGCTATAACTTGGGGGTATTTTGCAGGATATAAAACGTCACCGTTAAACTCCGGTTTCGTAGCTAAATTACCAGCTGCTGCAACTAGAGTGATTCCTTTATTATAAGCGTATATTACCGCTTCTTGAAGCACTTGAGAAGAGGAAAGTCCTCCTAAACTAAGATTTATCACGTCCGCTCCGTGATCAGCAGCGTATCTTATTCCTTCAGCGATCCAACTGTAGAGACCAAACCCGTCAGTATCAAGAACCCTTATAGGCATTATGGAAACGTTTGGTGATATTCCTACTCCAGCCAAACCGTTACCTAGACCCGCTGCAATCTCGGTAGCTACAAAAGTTCCGTGTCCTATACTGTAAATAGACTCAGGTATAAGAGAACCTTCATCGTAAGGAAAAGGATCGTTATCAACAAAATCCCAGCCGTTTACAAATTTAGCAGTTTCAAGATCGGGTGCTTTCATAGATGGAAAGCTATTCCCATCACCGTAGGATACACCGGTATCTATAACAGCTATTGTAATTCCTTCTCCCGCAGATGGATTACGCCTCAGAGCTTCTTCAAAACCTATTCTCTTTAAATGCCACTGAAGCGGATAAAGAGGATCGTTTATATCTTCTGGACGTAAAAGAACTCCAGCTATTGCAGGAAAAGCGTAATAATCTAGCTCTGCCCATTCTACTATTCTACTTTCCCTAAACTTATTAAGGAGAGATTCTACACTTTGTTCTTCTCCTACATACACTTTAGCAACACGTTCTATTGACATGGGTTCTATCAGACTGGCACCCGAAGCAGCTGCTACTAAAGGAAAAAACTCTTCTTCAAAGCCTTTCTTAAATTTTACTAATATATGATCTGACGCGTAGCGGCGTAAAGACGCATATAATCCCATAGGTATCTCTAATACTTCTTCTCCAGTTGTATTACCTTTGTCTATACCCTCTGTTTCCTCTTCGTTGTTAGGAGGCTCGTCAGGTAAAAAAGGAGATATAGTTTCGTTTACAGGTAGATTGGGCTCCCACTCGTCGGAAATTTGAGGTTCTTCTCCGTCATTTATTATAGGTGGTAAAGATAGAACAGCTATTACACTGAAGAATACAGTTAAAACAAAAAGTGTCAGATACTTTCTCATTTTTTCCTCCTTTTAAGGTATTATACCTGTTGTGGTAAAAAAAGTTATATTTTAAACTGTTTCCATGATAGATCGTAAGCTTATTAGAGAGAAAAGTAATTTGGTAAAGAAAGCCCTTGAAGATCGTGGCTTGGGGCCTGAACTTGTTGATAAGTGGCTCGAGTTGGATAACGATAGAAAAAAGTTGATAGCTAAAATTGGATCTCTTAGACATGAAAGGAAAGAGAAAAGCAAAAGTTACAAAAACTTGGATCCTGAAAGTAGAGAAAAGTTAGCAGTGAGAATGCAGGCCATAAAAGAGGAGATAAAGACTTTAGAGAATAGTCTTGCCGAAATTGAAAAAGAGTTAGTGAAATTGGAACTTTCTATACCTAATATTCCACATAGTTCCGTTCCTATAGGACCCGATGAGCGTTACAATAGAGTTGAACGAGTTGTAGGTAGTCCGAAGGAATTTAACTTTACCCCTTTATCTCATTGGGAGATAGGAGAAAGTTTGGGTATTTTGGATTTTACTAAAGGTGCAAAGATCGCAGGTAGCAGGTTTACAGTTCTTGTTGATGGTGCAGCTAAGCTCGAGAGAGCTCTCATAAATTTTATGCTGGATGTACATACACGAGAACACGGTTATAAAGAGGTATTGCCTCCGTTTTTAGCGAAAAGCGAGATATTGGTTGGTACTGGCCAACTTCCTAAGTTTAAGGAGGATCTGTTTAAAGTAGAAAATAGAGACCTCTATCTTATTCCTACAGCAGAAGTACCTCTTACAAATCTACATAGGGATGAAATATTGCAAGAAGAGGATTTGCCTATTAAATATACGGCTTACACTCCGTGTTTTAGAGCTGAAGCAGGTTCTTACGGTAAAGATGTTAGGGGAATACTAAGGCAGCATCAGTTCGATAAGGTAGAATTGGTCCAAATTACAACTCCAGATAAAAGTTACGAAGCTCTAGAAGAGTTGACCAAAGATGCAGAAAAGATTTTACAATTACTAGGTTTACCTTACAGAGTAGTATCTCTGTCCACAGGAGATTTAGGTTTTTCAGCAGCTAAAACGTACGATTTAGAAGTATGGATTCCTTCACAAAGTAAGTATAGGGAGATATCGTCGTGTTCCAATTGCGAGGATTTTCAAGCTAGAAGGATGGGAACCAAATACAGATCTAAACGTTTTAAAGGTTCTAGATTTGTTCATACTCTAAACGGCTCTGGTTTGGCAGTAGGACGTACTTTGCTTGCAATACTGGAAAATTATCAGCAGCGAGACGGTTCGGTGGTAATACCTGAAGTGTTGAGAAGTTATATGGGAGGAGTAAAAAAGATAGGGGCTTAGAGTATGCAGCAGTTGAAAACTGTAAGTGGTATAAATTTGAATGCAGAGATATTTAGGAAAAAAATTCCTAGTTACGGCAAGTTTTTGATAGGTGTTGGTTATCCCAATACTTACTATATAGGAATGTCATCTTTAGGATTTCAACGTGTGTTAGAGGTCGCTGCTACTGTGAACGATTGGGGCATAGATCGATTCTTTTTGGATTCTGTTTTGAATTCACGAAAAAGTATATCTGGAAGATCTTTCGATCAATTTGATATTCTTGCGTTCTCTATCTCTTTTGAAGACGATATAGTTAATCTTCTTAAAATGTTAAAACATGTAGGTATACCTTTTAGAAGCAAAGAAAGGGATGAAAATTTTCCAATTCTTATATTGGGAGGTTCAGCTGCGAATATAAATCCTATTCCTTTCTCGCCGTTTTTTGATGTTATATGCCTAGGCGCTGCGGAAAATATGCTTCCATTTTTACTCAGAAGGTATACAACTAAAGAGCAGTTTTTAGAGCTTCTTGCATATACACCAGGTTTTTTTGTTCCTAAGTTTCACGATTATTCACTTCTGAAAAAAAACAAACTTGAGAAGTTAGAACTTACAGAGCATCAAATGAGGCAAAAAGGCTTTTTACCAGTTTCCGTTATAGTTACTCCATTTACCGAATTTTCCAATATGGCACTTATAGAAATGTCGAGAGGTTGCCCCGAAAAGTGCAAGTACTGTTGGGCTACTTTTGGAATGGGAAAGTTTAGGTGGCATCCAACAGAATATATTCTAGAAGCTTTGGAAGAGTTGAAGGGAATAACAAATAGAATAGGCTTTCTAGCAACTGCCGTAGGTGATCACCCTCAAATAGAAGAGATACTCCTGAGATCTATATCAAAGGGTTTTCGCTGTTCTGTTTCTTCTATAAGGATTCCTGCGGTAAATGATGCTGTACTTTCGGCACTCTATGCCTCCGGAGCTCGCTCTATAACTTTAGCTCCAGAAACAGGGAATGAAGCCTTGAGAGCTAAAATGGGTAAACCTATATCGGATGCTACTCTTTTAGAAAAGATAGAGTTGATTTTCAAACACGGTTTTAACTCTTTAAAACTTTACTTTATTATAGGACAACCTGAAGAGACTTTAGACGATGTCCAATCGATAGTTACGTTGCTTAAAAAGTCTGTAACAATTATGAAAAAGCACGCTGTTGGTAAAGGTTTTATAGGAAAAGTAACTGCAGGAGTAAATATTCTGGTACCTAAACCGTTTACTCCTTGGCAAAGGTTAGCTTTTCCTTCCAAACTTGAAGTAAAGAGAAAGTTAAAGTTGTTAAAGAAAGAATTTGCTAAAATTCCTAATCTGCGCTTTTCACTACCGTCGTATAAAATGGCTGTATGGCATACGTTAATATCGAGAGGTAGAGAGGATGTTAGTTCTCTTCTTGAAGAGGCAGCATTAGGAGTTCCAATATCTTCACTTTTAAGACGGAACAGCGATTTAGTTGATAAATACGTTTTTAGTAGCTTAGAAGGTGAACTCCATTGGCACTTTTTTAGAACTTCTTCAAGAGGCAAACTGGAATGATGCGATTTCTCTCTCTACCTGGTGGAGGAATAAAGAGTATTATTCAGATAGTATTCTTAAAGAAAATATTGGCTATTTACAAAGAGTTTCTCAATACGGTAGATACCTTTTTAGGTACATCTAGCGGAGGTATTTTAGCTCTTTCTTTAGCTGCTGAAAAAGACCTGTTTGCAATAGAACGGTTTTTTTCTAGTTTAGTAGAAGAACTCAAAAAAGGAACCTTATCTATAGATCGCTTTCACGAAATAGCTAAAAGTTATTTTGGTGATGCAAAGTTGAATGATCTAAGAAAAGAAGTAGCGGTGATCGTTGTTTCGTTGAGTAAAAAATGTAACGGTGCCTTTAGATGGGAGGGAGAAATTGTAACGAGAGAAAATTATCCTACATCCAAGATTGCAGATATCGCTACAGCTACTATAGCTGTTCCTGGATTCTTTGCTCCTTGGCAGGGTATGATAGACGGAGGAATATATATAGCGGACCCTTCTTTAGCTGCGCTATATTTGTCTAAAGGATATATAGAGAATATAGTGGTACTTAAGTTGGGAACTGGAGAGCTTTACAGATCTGTTAGCCCTGAACGTTTTACCTCCTCATGGTACGATTTTATTATACCTATGATTTTCGATTTGACATATTCTTTATCTCATAAGATTTCAGATACCGTTTTGGGAAAACGTTTTTTTGCTATGCAACCTATTCTAAAGAAAGGTCCACAACCTAATTTTTTCGAATATGAACAGATAAAATATTTAGAAATGTTGGCGTATGAATGTTTTGCTGAGAAAAAGAGTAGCCTGTGCAGTTGGCTTGAAGAGTTTTGGCTAAGTTAGGAAAAGCTTTAATTCTTATTCCAGGAAAGTTATATCCTGTACGTTACGGTTATCAGTTGCGTGCTCTTCAATGGAAAAAATTTTTGGAAGAATATTTTACTGTAAATATCGTTCCTGTTACCAGACATTTGCCAACTTTTAGGTTTCCTTTTGATATTTCGTTTCAAGAATCGCTATTTCTTGATCGTTCTCTACTTGAAATCTTGAGACTATCAAAACCAGAATTACTTATTGTTTTAACTTCACGGCTATCTTTTATTACAAATGTTGACTGTAAAGTTATCTTCGATTGTATCGATCCACTGTTTTTAAATTTTTATCAGAGAAGTATTTACTATCCGTTATTTGCTCCTTTGCTTATACTAGAAGCGCGTAAAGTTTTTGTTAGAGAAAAAAGTGGAATAAAAAATGCTCTTCTAGCCACCTTTGTATCGCCACGCGACGTAGAAATATTTAGGAGTGAAGGTTTAAATAATGTAGAATGGATACCTATATTTTTTGTACCCAAGATTTATAAAAAGCGAAAAGGAAGCGTTTTTATTTTTACAGGTAACCTCAACTATTTTGTTAATTATTATTCGCTTATATGGTGGTTTGAGAATATCTATAGCGTTCTACCTAACAAATATAAAAAGAAGTTTGTTTTGGTAGGTAAGCGACCTTCTTATAAAAAGCGAAGGAGGATAGAGCGTTATTTAGCTAAGAGTAGTATCTATTATTCACCTGATGACCTAACCCCCTTTTTCGAAAAATCTGTATTTGTTGTTGCACCTAGAATCACCGGAACAGGAATTCCTGTAAAAGTACTAGATGCTTGGCAATATTATCTGCCTGTGGTGGGTAACTCACTCGTATCTGAGATGCTAGGTGTAAAAGAAGCTATACTAGAATGCAAAGACGTTCACGACTGGGTGGAGAATATAGAGTCCTTGTTTGAATCTTCCTATAGGGAGAAAATTGTTACTACTCTTTTAAGTGAAGCATTTCAATATTTCTCCTTTTCTCGTGTTAAAGAGCTTGTCTTGCAAAAATTGCTTCTCTACGACATTCTTCGTTAGTTATAGATTTTATAAAGTTGTAGTATTTTTCTATGACTTCTTCTGTATCTCCAGCAGCGTATACTATTCCTTTTTCCAACCAGACTGCTTTGTTACACAATTCTTCTACTATATTACCTGCATGACTTACCAAAAGTATTGTAGTACCTTGTGAGCGGAATTCCTTTATCCGTTCTATACATTTTTTACCAAACGCTAAGTCTCCCACCGATAATATTTCATCTACTATAAGTATCTCAGGTCTCCACGCCGTAGCTATGGCAAAGCCAAGACGTGCAACCATACCTGAAGAATAGTTACGAACTGGAGAATTTATAAAGTATTCTAGCTCAGCAAACTCTACTATTTCGTCTATTTTAGTTGCTATCTCTTTTTTTGTATGTCCTAAAAATAGCCCTGCTAAGTATATGTTTTCATATCCGGATAATTCCATGTCGAATCCTATACCTAGTTCCAATAGCGGGGATACCCTGCCTCTTACTATACACTCTCCCGAGGTTGGGTTAAGTATCTTTGCTATTACTTTAAGAAGGGTACTTTTACCAGCACCGTTTCTGCCTACTATTCCTATCATATCTCCCTTGTATAGTTCTAGTGATACATCGCGTAATGCCCACAGATCTTCGTATACCAGTACACCTTTGATCCAATGGATCATATACTCTTTGAAAGTGGGTGTTTTTTGTCTTGCTAGTCTGTATTTCAAAGAGACTCTCTTAAGCTCAACTATTGGAATACCCATTTTTTATAGGTGAAATGCTATTTTTCTACTTTGTGTTTTAAAAATGTATACTCCTATCAACATGCTTAAGATTCCCAGTGCTATAGATGCAGATAAGTGAGATGTTGGAGGGATCTTACCCAGATAGATCGGATCTCTAAAAACTTCTAGCATAGATCGCAGAGGGTTTAGATATACTATCCAGAAAAATTTTGGAGGAACTATACTCATAGGATAAAAAGTGGGTGTTATGTACATAAGGAGTATTAATAAGACTCCAACTAACTCTGTAACATCGTAGAAGAAAACAGCCAGAGGAGATAGTATTAATCCTACTCCTAGAGTGAATATGGTGATGATGATGATAGATATCGGAAGGAAGAATAGGTATATTGTTGGCTTGTGTCCCGTGAGAAGTAGAATAATTGCAAGTGGTATAAAGGATAACCCTAGGTTTATTGTTCCAGAAATAACTGAAGATACTGGGAATATCCATGGAGGTACAGGCATTTTCTGTATTATTCCAGAATTGAACCTTAGACTGTTCATAGCAGATATGACGCTTTGAGAAAAAAAGTTCCAAAATAAAATTCCTACTAATGCATATACAGGGTAGTTTGAAATGTTGAATCTGAATACTTCGCTAAATACTATATACATCACTCCCATCATAAGAAGAGGTTGAAGCATAGTCCAAAGAAATCCAATAACTGAACGCCTATAACGTACTTTTAAATCCTTTTTCACTAACTCAAAAAGAAGATCCCTAAGAACTTCTATCCTGTAACCACTTATTCTTAACCCAAACTTTACTGAACGTAACGGCGATACAAATTCCATACCTTAATTGCGTTAAAATTGTATATTAATCACATTCTTATGATAGCAAAAGTTACATACAATCTTTCTCGTTTTATATTAGGTATACTCATAATTTTACCTCCCTTTTTCTTTCATGCAAACTCTATTTATCCTTTCCGCTTTCCCAAATTAGTATTATCTACTACCCTGGCATTATCTGTTGTAGGTTTGCTGATATTTAATTTGGAAAAACTTAAATTGGATAAAGAAGAGTTTATAGCTATCGGGTTGGTTGTATGGTTTGGTTTTACTGCTATGTTATCTCGTGTGCCCTTATCTGGTATTGAGAAACTGCTAAACGTGATCATATGGCTATTTTTTTATATTGTGGTAAAAAACAGTCTCAACTTAACTCATCTTGGTAAGATTTTAAAGCTTATACGTATCCCAGCTTTAATACTTAGTTTGGTACTATTTGCTAAAGTTCTAGGAATAGATTTTTTTATCTTTGTTGACCCTATAGGGGCAAGAAGAATGGAGTACGGTGTATTTATGGGTAATCCTGCAGATCTAGCGTTGTACCTTTTAGTTGCTTTTTTTATAGTTACAGTAAAACCTACAAGAGTAGATATAGTAATTGCAACTGTTATAGTTGGTGCTATTTTTCTCACCCAGACTCTCACAGCTGTAGTTTCTTTGTTTATAGGTGTATTAACTTTGGTTTACTATAGGTCTTATAGATTTTTTCTACCTGTGTTAGTAACTAGTGTGATCGTTTTTCTTGCATTTTTTCTGTTAGTTCCAAGATTTCGTGACAAATTGAAAAATCCAGATATCAACTCTCTGCTTACAGGTAGATTGGACGGATGGAAAGTGGCTAAGTATATGATAGAAGAAAATCCACTGACAGGTGTTGGTTTTGGCGGATTTAAGTTTGATTTTGCACTTTATAAAGAGAGTTTGCTGAGTAAAGGAGAGACATTCTATAAGCATCACAGATACTCTTACTTTACACACGCGCATAACGAATATCTTCAAATCGCTGCAGAAACAGGGTTAGTAGGATTTTTATCCCTTCTTTACTTAATCTATACGTTGTTAAAAAAAGCTACTTTAGAATATATTCCTTTGTTAATTTCTCTCGTTGTTGCTGCTACAACATTTTTTGTTTTTCATTTAGCTGTTATTACTTACCCCCTATCTTTAGCTTTGGTGTTAGCTTTGAATGATACTAAAAGTTGGAAAAGTTAACAAATTCGTTTTGATAGTTTTATGGTTTGGTACCGCTGTAGGGTACTATTTTCTCTTTCTTAGAAATATAGAGTGTTACGTAAATTTATGGAGAATCGAACTGCTGGGAAAGAAACTTATAGAGACAGGAGAGACCCTGACTATCTCTTCTATGGATAAGGTGTTAACGGATCTTGATAGATGCATAAACAGTATGCCTACAGATGTGTATCCATTGATTTTAAAAGGTGATCTTCTCGTTTATATGAAGCGTTACAATGCGGCTAAAGTATATTACGAGAAAAGTTTGGATATTATGGTCAGACCTAAAGTTTTGTTCAACCTTGGATATATATATAGACTACTTGGTGAAGATAAAAAGGGAGATCAATATATTTTGCGGGCTAGTAAGTTAGATCCAACTTTACAAAGTAGACTAACTAATATAGTGGTAGAATGAGAATTTTATATGCCGCGTTTGAATATTATAGTTTTGAAGGTGCGAAATAAGATCGATATATCCATCCACAGTGACCAATTTGATATATATACGAGGTCGTATCGCAATTTAGTTTCAGGAGTTGATAGGTAATCGCCGTTTACTTGAGCTAAACCAGTTATTCCTGGTTTTACAGTAAATCTTTGTACGTACCCCGGCACCTCTTCTAAAAATTGTTTTACTCTATTCGGTCTTTCAGGACGAGGACCTACTAGACTCATATCTCCAAAGAGTACATTTACTAATTGTGGAATCTCATCTATGCGGTAGGAGCGCAGTAATTTTCCTACTTTAGTAACTCTGGGGTCGTTCTTTGCAGCTAGTATTTCTTCTCCTGACTCTTCGGCATCTTTTTCCATGGTTCTTAGCTTGTAGAGAGTGAATTCTACAAGGTTTTTACCAACTCTTTTTTGTTTGTATATAATGGGAAAACCGCTGGTTAGATATATGGCTAAAATTGCGCAAATTAAAATTGGTAAAGCTAATATGATCAAAATTATACTTAAAAATATATCTGTAATTCTTTTTATAGGGTTCATAACTTTTAGATCTTGCGGAGTTAAGATCTCTATAAGTGGTATATCGTTTACCCATCTGTATCGTGTTCTACCTATAAGGCTTTCAAATGGTTCTGGTAAAAGTAATAGAGCTGTATTTTTCATACAGCCGGCTCTTGCTAGTTGATCTGATAACCAAGTTTTCCAGCTGGCCCACGACTCTGCTATTATAATTGCTTGACATTTATACTTTTTTACTAGAGAAACTATTTGGTCGAGTGTTCCTAGAACTTTGATTTTGTCAGATATTTTTTTTTCTCCTGGTTGAGGTACGTGTCCTATTACTTCTAATCCATGCCATCCAAATTTTTTTATATTGTTAGCTAGCTCTAACGCTTCTTTACCAGCTCCTATTATAATTGTTCTAGTTTTAGGCGGTTTGTATAGTTTTTGCCATGTAGTGCGCCAGATATAGAGCAGTATCGTTACTATAGGCAAATAAAGAACTACTATAGATCTAGGAAAAGTTTTATTGGAGATAAAGAAATAACTGCTTAATATTAAGGTTTGAATTAATGTGGCATAACTTACTTCTACTAAAATTTGTGCTCTAGGTCTTGGTTCTTCTTGATCGTAGAATCCGAAGAGCAAATTGGTTGTAACTATAGTTAAACCCACTATGAACAGTTCCTCTAGAACGAGTTCTTTTTTTTCTATGGGTAAAAGCCCTGTGGTGAAAGGTAACACTAATTTGATTCTGATAAATAGTGATATTATCCAACTAGCTAGCGCGCAACTTATATCACCCAAATATAGTATAATTTTCCATATTACAGAAACAGGACCACTTTTGAACATTTTTGTAGATAATTTTAACCTGAAAAGAAATATGCGAGTAATTGAACATATAGAAAAAAGAGACTGTTTTATAAGTTTTGAGATAACACCTCCTTTGCGGGGAGGTAAGGTTACCGCTTTGTTATCTTTAATTGAGGACCTTATATCTTTAAATCCTCCTTTTATAGACATAACTAGCCATGCAGCACAAGTTGTTTATGAAGAAACCCCGTCTGGTATAAAACGCAAGATAAAACGTAAAAGGCCTGGTACCTTAGGGGTATGTGCTCTTATTCAACATAAATTCGGTGTTGATGCTGTTCCTCACGTGTTATGTAAGGGTTTTACTAGAGAGGAGACGGAAGATTTTTTAATAGAACTCAATTATTTGGGAATAGAAAACGTTTTAGCTGTTAGAGGAGATGATAACGGTTACGACAAACCTCTAGATGGTAGTAGAACTGTTAACAGATACGCTGTTGATTTAGTAAAGCAGATAATTAATATGAATCAGGGAATTTATCTTGAAAAAGAATTACTTAACGCTTACCCTACAAGTTTCTGCATAGGGGTTGCGGGTTATCCTGAAAAGCATTTTGAGGCACCTAATATGGAATTTGATTTGATGAGAACGAAGGAAAAGGTAGATGCTGGAGCTGATTATATAGTTACTCAGATGTTTTTTGATAATTCTAAATTTCTAGCTTATCTTGATAGATGTAAGGAAATAGGTATAGATGTTCCTATACTTCCTGGTATTAAGGTAGTTACTAGAAAGGCTCATCTTACTTATCTTCCACGTTTTTTCCATGTAAGTTTACCTGCAGAACTAGCTGATGCTATATCCCTTGCTAAGAACGATAAGGAAGTAGAGGAAATAGGAGTGGAATGGGCTGCTAAGCAGGTTCAAGAGCTCTTTAATAAAGGTGTAAAGGGAGTACATTTCTACGTTATGCAAAATGCGGATGTAGTAAAGAGAGTGATAAAAAAAGTAGGGATATGAAAATCGATATCAAGTATGGACGTTTGGAAAGAACGAATCGGCTAAAAGAACTGCTTGAGAAAAGAGTCGTTGTGCTCGATGGAGCTACTGGAACCGCTATCCAAACAGCTAACCTTACTTCAAAAGATTTTGGTGGTTCCAACTACGAAGGCTGTAACGAATATTTAGTTATAACCAGACCAGATTTTGTTAAACGTTTACATCTCTCCTATCTAGAAGCTGGAGCAGATATAGTGGAAACCAATACCTTTGGCGCTACTCCTCTGGTCTTAGGCGAATACGGCCTTGCAGATTACGCTTATGAGATAAACAAAAAAGCCGCTGAGTTAGCAAGAGAGGCAGCCTTAGAGTATTCTACTAACTCTTACTTGCGTTTTGTAGCGGGTTCTATGGGGCCTACCACAACATCGCTTTCTCTTATGAATAACGTGAGTTTCGATGAATTATTACAACATTATTTTATACAAGCTAAAGGCCTTATAGATGGAGGAGTGGATTATCTGTTGTTGGAGACATGCCAGGATACTCTCAACGTAAAGGCAGCTGTATTAGGTATATATAAAGCTTTTGAAGAGCTGAATTTATCTATTCCTATAGCAGTTTCTGCTACGATAGAGGTAAACGGTACCACTTTAGCTGGGCAAGATGCTGAATCCTTTGCCGTATCATTAATGCATTTGAACCTTTTGTATATAGGTTTAAACTGTGCTACAGGTCCGCGTTTTATGCGCCCTCATATACGGAACTTGTACGAGTTATCAAATAAGCGGGTAGCTTGTGTACCAAACGCTGGTTTACCTGATCACAAAGGTAACTACACAGAAACACCAGATCAATTTGCAAACGCTCTAAAGGATTTTGTCGATAATGAATGGGTTAGTGTGATCGGAGGATGTTGTGGCACTACAACTGAACATATAAAAGAACTCAACAAGTTCAAAAAGTATCCTTCTCCTACAGTTTTTATACATAGTAAGTCACTAGTGTCTGGTTTAGAGACAGTAGAAGTATCTAGTGAAAAGGGAGTTGTTTTTGTCGGGGAAAGGACAAATATATTGGGAAGTAAGAAATTTAGAGAACTGATATTTTCTAAAAAATACGACTTAGCAGCAGAAATAGGTAAAAGACAGGTAAACAAAGGTGCAGAGATTTTAGATGTATGTTTACAACATCCTGATATAGACGAAACGAGAGAAATGAACCGTTTTCTCAAAGAGATTACTCGCAAAGTTAGAGTTCCCCTTATGATAGATACTACAGATTTAGACGTTGTAGAAACTGCTTTTAAGATGTTACAGGGGAAAGGGATTATCAACTCTTTAAATTTAGAAAGTGGCAAAGAGAAATTTATACGAGGTGTGAAATTAGCTAAAACCTATGGAGCAGCAATTGTTGTTGGTCTTATAGGTGAAAAAGGTATGGCTGTTAGCTTGAAAGATAAGCTGTCTGTTGCAAGAGAAATATCTTCTCTTTTAGATAAGTTATCTTTTCAATATCAAGACGTTTGGTGGGATCCTTTAGTTTTCCCAGCTGCCAGTGGTGACCCTTCTTATATAGGATCGTCTAAAGCTACTTTAGAAGCAATAAAGGAACTAAAAAGAATGTTCCCTGAATCCAAAGTTATTTTGGGGATATCTAACATTAGTTTTGGTTTACCTAACGCTGCACGAGAAATTGTTAACTCGGTGTTTCTTTACCACGCAACCATTAACGGCCTGGATCTAGCTATTGTTAATACCGAGAAGCTGGCTCGTTATCCAGAGATAGAAGAAAAACATAAAGATCTTGCTAGAAAGTTGCTGTTTTTTGAAGGTGATGCAGATGGGCTAACTGCCCTTATAGAAGAGATAACAGCAGAATTTAGAAAATTTAATAAACCTCGTTCAGTCTCAAGAAGAGCTATCAGTGTAGAGGAGCGCTTGCGCAAAGCTATTATCGAAGGCAGTAAAGAGCATCTTGAAAAAGATCTACGGGAAGCTCTTCTCACTCCTAGGTTAGCAGATCCTTTTAAAATCATAAACGGTCCCTTGATGGCTGGTATGGAAGAAGTAGGAAGACTTTTTGATAGTAACCAATTGATAATAGCAGAGGTTTTACAAAGTGCTGAAGTTATGAAAAAGGCGGTTGATTACCTGAAGCCTTATATGAAAAAAAGCGATTTTAATCGTAAGGGTACTGTACTTATTGCTACTGTAAAAGGTGATGTTCACGATATAGGTAAAAATTTAGTGGCTATAGTTTTGGAAAATAACGGCTACAACGTTATAGATCTTGGTACTAAGGTGGATAACAACAGACTTGTGGAGGCTGTGAAAAAGTATGATCCCGATATTATAGGACTTTCTGGGTTATTGGTAAAGTCTGCGCGACAGATGGTTAGCTGTGCTAAAGATTTTGTGGCAGAAGGTATCAGAAAACCTCTTATAGTAGGAGGAGCGGCTTTATCTAAAAAATTTGTCGCTACTCAAATCGCTGCTAATTATAAAGGTCCCTGTTTTTACGCAAAAGACGCTATGAGCGGTTTGAAAATAGTGGAAAAAATAATGGCTGGGGATTATAAAGATGTTGTATGTTTGCCTGCTTCGGAAGATAAGAAGACCCAAGCATCTACTACATTAGAAGGTATAGAAAAATCTCCTGAAGTAGAACAAGTTACGCCTCTTGTTCCGCCCGATTTGGATTTGCATTCGGAGATAATGGCGGTAGAGGAGGTAAAAAAATATCTTAACAAGCAAATGCTCTATGGCAAACATATGGGTATAAAGGGTGTAGTAGAAAGATTGGAGGTCAGCAAGGATGAGAAATTGGCTCGTTTGCAAAGTATGGTAGAAGAGTTTCTTTCAGAAAAGAATTTGTGGGATATAAGAGCGTTATATAGATTTTTTGCTGTCAAGGGTGTTAGTAATAAAATCGTTGTTTTTGATAAAGAAGGTAAGATAGCAGGTGAGTGGATTTTCCCAAGACAAAAAAGAGAACCGTGGTTATCATTGGCAGATTATGTGAAACCTGAAGATTATATAGCTTTGTTTGTAGTGACTTCGGGAAGAAAAGTAGTAGAAGCTGCTAATAATTTCAAAGATAATAACGAATATCTAAAGTTTCATTTGCTTTATTCGTTAGCTCTCGAGATAGCAGAAGCAGCAGCCGAGGTTATCCATATGAAGATACGCAAACTTTGGGGTATAGATGATCCTCCAGATATTAAAATCAGAGATATAATGAAAGCTCGTTATAGAGGAAAAAGGTACAGTTTCGGTTATCCGGCGTGTCCAGATCTGGAAGGACAGCAACTTCTTTTTAAGTTGTTAAATCCATCTATTATAGGTGTAGAACTTACCGAAGAATTTATGATGTCGCCCGAAAATTCTGTCTCTGCTATCGTATTTCATCATCCTCAGGCTCGTTATTTTTCTGTGTAAATACTTTATCTTTGATTTCACTCAAAAGTTTCTCCTCTTTTTCAAGAAAAGGAACGGTCTTGTGAGCTTTTTTTGACAAAAAGAGCTCGTAAGTAGGATATACTATCTCGATACCCATCTTCTCTGCGAGTGCTATTATAGCTAATATCAATTGATGTCTAGAATTTAATTCGATCTCCCATGTAGGAGCATTGAAAAACATATATACCAATATCTTTATGCCATATGCGCCTAAATCATTTGCAACTACGTATATACTTTCTTTCCTGGTGTGGGGATGAGCTATAATGAGCTCTTTTATAAGATTGCAAAAACTGTTTACTTTTTGATAATTAGTAGAATAAGATATTTCAAACACAGTCTTCCAGCGTCTATATCTTCTAGCACCGAAGTTATCGACTTCGCTGTTTATAAGTTTTGCATTTGGTATTGTAACTAAAGAATCGTAAAAGGTTCGTATTCTGGTACTTCTAAATCCTAATTCTTCTACTATTCCTTCTATGTTACCTATTTTAACCCAATCTCCTACCTCGAAAGGTCTGTCTACTATCACAGTTACCGAACCGAATAAGTTCTTTATGGTATCTTGGGCCGCTAGGGCTACAGCTATACCACCTAGCCCTACACCAGCTAGAACACTAGTTATATCTAAGTTAAAGTTATCCGCTATAAAGAGAATTCCAAAAGTTATGATAACAATCTTTAGAGTTTTTCTTATAAAAGGTACTAAAAGATCATCTAGTTTACTGCTCGTTTTTCGTGCATAAGAACTGATAAATATAGATAAGATATCTATAGCTGTATAGAGAGATAGGACAGTACCTGTTATAAATACTATTTTTATAGCTAAAAAAACTATGTTTTCTATATCTGTGGGTAGTTTTAAAGTTTTATAACCTAACCACCATACTGCTGAGCCTGCTATTAAACCTATCGGTTTAAGGGCTCTGTGAATGGCATCTTTATCGATCTGGGTTATTTTAGTTTGAAGGCTTGTGTTTATAGCTTTTTCTATCAAGAAAGATACAACTTTGCTAGCTATTATTCCACCAACAAATATTGATAGAATTAGAATCAGCTGTAAATCGGTGAAACCGAAAATATTGAAAGGTATCATAGGCTTGCTCCTTTTACCTCTGAATGTGTGCAGTTTAGAGGTTATTAGGGATATTACTATAAAAAAGGTAGTGAGAAAACCTTACGTTATCTTTACTCAGGGATTGGTATACGAAAAAGGTGTTGTATGGGAAAGCGGTGGTTTGTATGGGAAGAGCTCTTTAGTAAAATGGATAATATCAAGTGATGAATATAATTTGGTAAAACTTCCTTTACATCTGTTTGGTGAAGGGATATCTAAATATAGGGGTAAGATTGTCCAATTAACATGGAAAGCCGGTATAGCTATCTTGTGGGATTCCAAATCTTTAGTACCTTTAGGTGAATTTAGATATAAAGGAGAAGGATGGGGACTAACAACTGTAAATGATAAATTTTACATGAGCGATGGAAGCAGCGTGATAAAAATTAGAGATCCAAAGACTTTTGGTTTACTTGGTGAACTGCAAGTATTTATGCACGGTGAACCTTTGAAAAATTTAAATGAATTGGAATACGCTGAAGGGCTTATATGGGCTAATGTTTGGCAAAAAGATTACTTTGTTGGAATAGATCCTGCTACAGGAGTAGTTATAAAAAAAGTGATTTGTGAAAAAATAGTATCTAAAGAGCGAGGAAAAGGCGTTTTGAACGGAATAGCTTATATGGAGAACGGTGATTTTCTCATAACAGGTAAGATGTGGGATAAGATGTATGTGATCGATTTTCAAAATGATAAAAGGTAAACATTTAGCTAAACTGAGAGCCAAGTTACATATAACGCTGGACGAGCTTGCATCTGCTACCTTCGTTAATAGGGAGATTCTTGAATCTGTCGAAGAGGGTAGACGTGTTTTAGGCATAGAAGATTTACTTAATTTGCTAAATTATTTGAATATTAAATGTAAAGAAAAATTCGGTAAGGATATAACCCAAATATTGAAAAGTAATAAATACGAATAACTAAATTTTTTTCTATATTCCCCATCCTAAAAGTGGAAACTTATTTCTCTTTTAGTGGACTTTAGTGGTCTGAAGTGGACAAAGGTGGATCAAGTTCTTTATAATGACATCTAAGGTATGTTTAGAGGCAGTGCTGTGGCTAAAGTGGATGATAAAGGAAGATTGAAGATACCTGTCTTATTTAAGAAAAAGTTGATAAGTAGCTTTGGTGATGAAGTTTTTGTAACCTCTCTAGATGGGCAAACGGCTCTTATTTACCCTTTACGTAGTTGGGAAGTTTTAGAAAATAAAGTTATTAAACTCTCTTTCACTCATCCTTTAAGAGAGAAGTTTCTGGAGATAGTTAACTTTTTTGGCCAGGAAAGCGTTATAGATAAGCAGGGTAGAATTCTTATACCTCCTATTCTACGTAGGAGAGCATCATTAATAGGAGATGTTGTAGTAAGCGGTAGAGGGGATCATTTAAAAGTTTGTAATATGGCGATATTTGAGAAAAAGATAGATTCTGTAGCTCTTACTTACAACGAACTTATGGAGTTGAGTGAAGCGCTGTCTTATGATGGATAAAGTTATTGAACATAAAGCTGTATTAGTTGACAGGGTCAAAGAGATATTTAGCGATGTAAGCGGTTTTGTAATAGACGCTACTGTTGGTACAGGAGGTCATAGTTACGCTTTATTGAGCAGTAACGAGAAAATTTCTGTGATAGGTGTAGATAGAGATTCTGAGGCTTTAGAAGTTGCTTCTGTAAAGTTATTTCCCTTCCGAGATAGAGTAGTTTTGATAAACGATAAATTTTCAAATCTTCCACAAATTTTGGAAAGGTTAAAAATAGATTCCGTTGCAGGAATTCTGGTAGATTTAGGTGTTTCTTCTTTGCAGTTGGATGATCCTGATAGGGGATTTAGTTTTAGATTTGACTCGTTTCTAGATATGAGGATGGGGCTTTCTGGAAGAGCAGCAGCTGATATTCTCGAGTCTTTGTCCGTGAGAAAATTGGCCGAGATATTTAGAGAATTTGGAGAGGAACGCCAAGCTTATCCTATAGCGAGAAAAATCGTTGAAGTACGTAAAAAAAAACCTTTAAAAACAACCTTCGATCTTAGAAATATAGTATATGAAGTAAAAGGGCGAACCAAAGAGGGGAAAATAGACGCTGCTACAAGGGTTTTTCAAGCCCTTAGGATATATGTAAATTCTGAACTTGAAGAGCTTAAAAATCTTCTTTCATCCGCACTGGATTTACTCTCGTCAGGAGGAAAAATAACTGTAATATCCTATCACAGTTTGGAAGATAGGATCGTAAAACGTACCTTTAAAAGTTGGTCTGTAGGAGAAAAAAACGAAATAACAGGACAGATTTTGCCTGGTAGCGTTAGAGGTAAGATGCTTACTAAGAAACCTATAGTTCCGTCTCTAGTTGAAATAAATGAAAATCCACGTTCCAGGTCAGCTAAACTAAGGGTTTTTAGAAAATGTATATAAGATCTGCTAGGATCAAGAATGGTGTAATAGTAACCGAAACAAAAAGTAAAACTGTAATAAAAGATTTTCTCATAGTTATGTTTGTAGCAGTTACTGTTGTTATAACTGCAGGTATTTACATATATCTAACGGTCGAGTTAGTAAAAACTAGCGATAGGTTAGTTGAGCTTCGTGAATATTACCTAAAGATACAGGTAGATGTGCAAGAAAAAGAGAAAATTTTGCAATCATTTAGGTCTCCTAGCAACCTTGTAAAGATAGCTGAAGAGAGAAAGATGCAATTGAAAATTCCATCGATCGATCAGTTGGCTAAAGGGGAAGAGTTGCTTAATGGGGAAAAGGATTAATCTAATCATGATGTTGTTTGGATGTTGGGCTTCTGTTATTGTGGTGAGATTAGTGTACTTGCAAGTTTTACATCACGATTATTGGGAAAACAAAGCTTTAAGACAACAGTTTATAAGGAAAATAGTAAATACTCCAAGAGGTACTATTTATGACTCCAAAAATAGAGTTGTAGCAGTATCGGTACCTGTGTTTAGTGTATATGCTGATCTAAAATATTTGACAGAGATAGATAGTTTTTTAAATGAAATAGGGCAGGATCTTAACTTATCGAAAACGAGGATATACAAGTTGTCCCTCTCTCTGAAAAGAGCGAAAAAGTTTGGTTTGAAAGTGTATAGATTGGCAAGCTCTGTGGATAGGAATACTAGAGATTATTTATCGAGTAAGTTTGGTAAAAAGGTGTTTTTTTATCAGCGTTACAAAAGGGTCTATCCTATGGGTGAAACTTTGGGCGAAGTTGTAGGTTTTACCGTTCTGGGTGACGAAGAAAAGGAGATAGGTGTGGCAGGAGTAGAAGGTTATTACGATGAATATCTACGTGGGAAAAGGGTGTTTGAATCTTTTCTCTATATGGGTGATAAAGAAGTTCTTGATTTTAAGCGGTTAAATGAACTGTCAATTGTAAGAAACCCTTTATATCTAACGTTGGATTCTACTGTTCAGTTTTTAGTAGAGCAAAGGTTGAAAGAGACAGTTTTGGCAACTAAAGCGAGAAGAGGTTTCGTCTTTTTAATGGATCCGTTTTCAGGAGCTGTTATAGCGTCCGCTTCTTACATTTATCCTTATGGATTTTTTAACCCTAATAACTTTAGAAGAGTTTATCCAAATCCTGCAACGGCTCACAATATATTGCCTATAAGATTTGTATATGAACCAGGCTCTACTTTCAAAGTGTTGACACTTGCTGCTGCCTTGGAAAAAGGAGTTGTCTCTTTAGATGATCTTTTTTATTGTGGTGAAGGGAAAATCGTACTAACAGGAGGTACAGTTATAAGGGATCATAAGAGTTTTGCAACGCTTTCGGTTAATGACATTATTGTATTTTCAAGTAATGTCGGTGCTGTAAAGTTAGGTTTGTTGCTAGAAGATTCCTATTTCTATAATTTTCTGCAAAGGTTCGGTATAGGAACAAAAAGTGGGATAGATCTACCGGGGGAGGATCCTGGCATATTACGGCACGTTGATAACTGGATGCAACTTTCTAAGGCATATATATCGTTTGGGCATCAGCTGGAAGTTAATGCGGTGCAGTTGACTAAAGCTTTTGCTGCGTTTGTAAACGGTGGTTATCTGGTAAAACCGTTTGTTGTGTATAAATTGGGAAATAAATGGCAATTACCTAAAAGAGGAGTAAGAGTAATAGACTCTTATATTGCTAATGCGTTAAAAAATACAATGAGACAGGTTGTTACACGAGGTACGGCTAAAACTGCTAACCTTAAAGGTTTATTGATTGCTGGAAAAACGGGTACTACTCAAAAGTTTGTTGATGGCAGATATACATCGGAACACGTTATAGCGAGTTTTGTCGGATTTGCCCCCTACAACGACCCTAAAATAGTAGGTGTAACTGTTATAGATGAGCCTCAAACGGTCAAATCAGGTGGAGGAGTCGCTGCTCCTCTATTTGCTAAGATTATTGCCGATATTTTTAAGTATTGGGGAAAAAGAGAACTTTATGTCCAAGAGTTTAAGGATTCTAAGGTAGGGTAGTGGAGAAAAAAATTTTGTTAAATGAACTTGTAACAGGAATTTTAACTTATAAATTGCCTTTTAATCCTATAATAGAGGGTCTCTCTTACGCTTTGGAACGTGCACGTAAAAACTTCTTGCATTTTAGCTGGAGCAATTCCCGGTACGATGTAAGGAGTAGAATAGAGGATTTAGTAGAAGTAGGAGTTGCATGCTTATGCTCCGATTTTACTTTACAAAACTGTGATTTGATTACTATCTCGGTTAAAGATGTAAAAGGTGTGATGCGTAAGATTGCAGCTAAATTTTGGGAATATCCTTATAAAAAGCTTTATTGTATAGGTGTAACAGGCACCAAAGGTAAAACAACTGTCGCCTCTCTTATAGATCAATTGTTTGCTTTAAATGGTATAAGCTCGTGTTACATAGGAACAAGAGGGTTTAGATACACAGGTACACTGATTGAAAACTTGGGTATAACAACACCTGAAAGCGTAGATCTCTATCGTTATCTCTCTATGGCGCTGTATAAAGGAGCTAAAGTAGCTTCTTTGGAAGTCTCTTCCCACTCGTTAGTGCAAGGTAGGCTTGGTGATATGGATTTTTCGATCGGTGTTTTCACTAATCTGTTTCACGATCACCTTGATTATCATCGTGATATGCAAAATTATTTTTTAGCTAAGACTAAGCTTTTCGAAATATCTAAAGTAAAAATAGTTAGTATTAGAACTTCGTGGGGAAGGGAACTTGTTAAAGATTTAAATAAGAAAGGAGAACAAAAAATAGTAAAGGTTGGGCAAGGAGGTGATCTCTGGTTTGAAGGCGTTGATTTCTCGTTGGATGGTACTTTGGCAAAGTTTTACTCGTATCGGTGGGGAGAATTTTTGGTCTCCACAAGATTAGTGGGTATTTATAATTTGCACAATTTGGAATTGGCCGTGGCAGCTCTGCTTGTCTATGGGTTACCGTTACAAGACGTTATAAAAAGTATAGGTATGTTACAACCAATTCCGGGGAGAATGGAAGTGGTTGTACAAGGTGATGTTAATGTAATAGTCGATTATGCACATACTCCGGAAAGTCTTGAATATCTGCTTGAATCTGTACGTAAACTTACTAAAGGTAGAATTATTCTCGTCTTCGGTTGTGGAGGAGATAGAGATAGGGAAAAAAGGCCTCTTATGGGCAAAATAGCTGTTGAAAATGCGGATTTTGTCATAATTACAGAGGATAATACTCGTAAAGAAGATCCTACCACGATATTACGAGAGATAGCTGATGGTATACCAGCTGGATATGAAAATTTTACTGTTATAAAGGATCGTAAAAGAGCTATAGAGTACTCTAAAAAAATATCCTCTTTAGGAGATACTGTGATAGTTGCAGGAAAAGGTGAAGAACGGTATATAGAAGGCCCAGAGGGTAAAAGAGAATTTGATGATAGAGAAGTGTGTAAAGAGATATTCAATGGGTAAGTTTAATCTATCTGATTTAGCAAAATATTTAGGGGGCTCTTTAGAAAAAGAGCGCAACTCTCTTTGGTTTTCCGGAATAGAGATAGATTCACGAAGGATAAAAAGTGGAGATCTTTTTTTTGCTTTAAAGGGCAGGATGACCGATGGTCACAGGTTCGTTAATAAAGCTTTCAAAAACGGTGCTATTGCTGCTGTAGTTTCTAAAGATGGTTCTTACTGTGGTCCTGTACTTATAGTTGATGATACTTATAAAGCTTTGGTAGAAAGTGGTGGGTGGATAAGACGGTTTTTTAAGGGAGAAGTTATAGCAATAACAGGCTCATGTGGCAAAACCACTACTAAGGAGCTGTTAGTTAAAATGTTATCGCAGGTTTATAGGGTAACTTCCACTGCAGGAAATTACAACAGCGTGTACGGGATACCTATATCTTTATCTGTAATTGATCTAGATGCCGACTTTTTTGTAGCGGAAACTGCTATGTCTGAGAAAGGGGAGTTAGCTACTATTTCAAATATGTTAAAGCCTGATTATGCCTTGGTGTTAAATGTAGAAGCTGTGCACGTGGGTAATTTAGGTTCAATAGAAAAGGTGGCCGAAGCAAAAAGAGAAATTGTTGAAGGCTTACAGGGTATCCTGTTTTACTACAGGGACAACAGGTGGAGTAGCTGTATAGGAGATAAATGGAAAGGAAAAAAAGTTTCTTTTGGCAGAAGTATAGATAGTGACTATAGATTACTGGAAACTAAATGGATCGATAATGGATGGTATTGCGTTATAAATACTCCTAGAGGTAAATTTGAGTGTAAAATACCTCACTTTGGTTACTACCAAATATACAATTTTCTTGCGGCTTCTACTGTTGCTATAGAAATAGGATTGGAACTTAAATATATAGACGGTTCATTGTTGGTTGTTCCTAAACATAGAGGAGAATTTATAAAACTAAGAACAGGTGCTGTTATAGATGATTCCTATAATTCCAACCCTAAGGCGTTAGAGGAGGTGTTAAAAAGCATCGATCGCTTACCTTACAGAAAGAAAATTTTTATTTTAGGTGAGATGAAAGAGTTAGGTAAATTTAGTAAAAGTTTTCATATAAAAGCAGGTAGGTTAGTAGCTACTTTAAAGCCTGAACTGGTTATAGGTGTTGGAGGCGATGCTCGATATATGATCGAAGAAGCTTCTAAAAATGGTATTAATGCACGTTTTGTTGAAACTGTTGATGAGATTGATTACAACTCTATAACAATAGATGCAGATTCTTTAATCGTTGTTAAAGGGTCTAGAAGTGTTACTTTGGATAAAGCGGTTAAGTGCATAATAGAGCGTTTTGGAAGATGAATATTTTAGTATATGGAATAGGAAAAAGCGGTCTCAGTGTAGTAAAATTTGCGAACACACTTGGCTGGAGATCCTGGATAACAGATGACTTTACACGTTTAGTACCTTTTAGAGAGAATGTTACTTTTGTAGAACCTGGAAAGATAGATAATTCTTTCTTTGTAGATCATCAAATAGATTTGGTAATTAAGTCTCCTGGTATACCCCCTAACAAGCCTATAGTATTGAGAGCTACCGCTTTAGGTATTCCTGTTATAGATGAAGTAGAGTTGGCTTGTAGATTCATTGGCACCCCTTATATAGCTGTTACAGGTACTAACGGTAAAAGTACAGTGGTGCAGTGGATAAATGATATTCTATCTTGGCAGGGGTTAAAGGTTGCAATAGCCGGTAATTTTGGAACTCCACTAATAGAGTTTGTCGGGAAAAACTTTGATCTTCTCGCTCTAGAACTCTCGAGTTTCCAGCTCGCATTTACTTTTTCACTGAAACCAAAGGTAGCCGTTGTAACCAATATAACATCTGACCATATAGATTGGCATTCTACTAGAGAAAAGTACTTGAAAGCCAAATTTAGTATATTCTCTAATCGAGAATCGTTGGACTGTATAGTAGTAGGTGATTCTATCGCGGTTTCTTCTTCAGAAACTCCTCTTAAAAGGGTGGGATATGGGGATGACATATACGAAGGTATCAGGATAAAAAATGGCCTTCTTTTGGAAGTAGAAAAAGGGACTGTAGTAGATACCCTTTTTATACCAAAAACATTTTTCTTTGATGAACTTTTGGCTTTCTCATATCTAGCGTCTAAAGTAGTAGTAAATGATTTGAGATTAGGAGATTTGCAGTTGGATAGATTGAATTTTTTGGAACATAGACTTCAAGTAATAGGTAAGCTAAACGGTGCTCTATGGGTCAACGATTCAAAGGCCACTAATACGGCTGCTACCTCGTTTGCTGTAGAAAAATTAAGTAGATTCTCTAAAATACGTTTGCTATTGGGTGGCAGAAGTAAAGAGAGCAGTTTTGATCAACTTGCTGCCTTTATCAAAGATAGAGTTATAAAATGCTATCTTTTCGGTGAAGATAGAGAAAAGATAGGCGATAGCCTCGATAGATTTGGCATCTCTTACGAAAGTTTTGTTTTTTTAGAAGACGCTGTATGTTCTGTCGCTAGAGATAGTACAGATGGTGATATTGTTCTTTTTTCGCCAGGATGTGCAAGTTTTGATCTCTACTCAAACTATAAGGAACGTGGGGAGCACTTTATAAAACTAGCTCGTAAGGTGGGAAATGTTAAAAGTGTATCTTTATGATAGAGCTATTTTAACTGTGGTTACTGTGCTTTTGACTATAGGGGTAACTATGGTTTTCTCAGCTACGGCACTTGTTGATACTTTTTTGATTTTTAAACAGATCTCAGCATTGTTAATAGGTATAACAGGAGCTGTGATATTGTTCTCGTTTGACATAAAAAAGATAGCTAATCCTATAGTTATATACAGTTTAATTGCACTAAACTTCGTTGTCCTAGTTGCTACCCTCTTCTCACCTGCTATTAGGAATGTTCATAGGTGGATATTTATAGGACCCTTTTCTGTTCAGACTTCAGAGTTTGCTAAATTATCCCTTATACTCTTTACTTCTTACGTGATTGCTAAATATCCCAATCTTAAAACACACGAATTTTATATTGCTTCTTTTATGGGCAGCGCAGTTATTCTGCTAATCTATTTACAGCCCGATCTTAGTACCGCTTTCTTAATAGCTTTTACTGTCGGGTTGCTTATGGTTGTAGGGGGAATTCCTTTTAAAATTCTGCTGGCTGGTAGCCTGATATTGAGTTGGTTCGTGGTTGTAGCTATACTTTTTAGCTCTTATAGATTAAAAAGGATATACGCTTTCTTGAATCCTGAAACATTTGAAATTACTACAAATTTTCAAACTATCCAATCGCTTATAGCTATAGGTTCCGGAGGAGTTTGGGGTAAAGGTTTAGGACAGGGGGTTCAAAAAGTAGGAACGTTACCCCTAGCATATAGCGATTTTATGTTTGCTGTTATAGGAGAAGAATTAGGATTTGTGGGGAGTGTGTTTGTACTGATACTTTTTTTGTTGCTTCTGTTTAAAGGAATACGAAGATTGACTTTAGTAAGAGACAAATTTTCTTTTTTAGTAGGTGTTGGATGTATAACATCTATAGTTTTAACTGCTTTTATTCACATTTCAGTAAACCTAGGTATTTTGCCATCTACAGGCGTTCCCTTACCTTTTATATCTTTGGGAGGAAGTTCGTTGATTGCTAACTTGTGGGCTATAGGGCTTTTTATGGGTGTAGCAAGGTATGGTAGTAAAGGATAGATTGGTAATAACAGGAGGAGGAACAGGAGGACACCTCTTCCCTCTGCTTTCGGTTGCTAGCAGTTGGCAAGGAAAAGTTTTGTATATAGGCTCTAGAAGAGGACTTGAAAGTAGAATAGAAATACCGTTTGAATCGTATCTTACTAGAGCTAAACCCTTTATAGGTAAAAGTATATTTTATAAATTTTATAGTACTCTATATTTTTTGTTTGAAGCTTTTGCTGTTTTGCCTCGTATAGCTAAATTTTCTCCTTCTGTAGTTTTATCTAGTGGCGGGTACGTATCTATTCCAGCTTTGATAGCCTCTATTATTCTTAGAATCCCGATAGTTCTTTTTGAACCGAATACTTCCTTAGGAGCAGCTAATAAATTTTTTACCAGATTTGCATACTTTGTATGTTTGGGGTTTCAAAATCTTGAAGTAATGGGGAGAAAGTTTGTATTCACAGGTATACCAGTACGTAGGGAGTTTTTCGAGCTTCAAATGGAGCAGATAGTAAAACCCAAATTGAGGGTTCTAGTATTAGGAGGATCTCAAGGTGCTATGGAGCTTAATTACCATATACCAGAGGTTTTTGTTACCTTAAACTCCCTTTTTACCGATTTTTATGTAGTTCATCAAGCCGGTATAGGTAAGAAAGATTTTACTTTAGGTAGGTATGCAGCGATAGAAGATAAGGTTGAGGTTGTAGAATTTTTGTATGGAAATATTGCGAAGCGTTACAAATGGGCAAATCTGATCGTATCCCGTTCAGGAGCAGTTACATTAGCTGAGATTGCCGCAGTTGGTCGTGCTTCTCTGTTGGTACCTTTAAAGATTGCACAAGGACATCAGGTAGATAATGCCAAACTGTTTGTAAATAGTGGGGCATCGCTTATGTATACGGATCTTGTGGCTGAGAAAGAGAAGATGTTGAAAGAAATTATAGATCTTGCCTCTTCAGTTAGAAAGCTAAAAGAGATGGGAGAGAAAGCTCAGGCACTTGCAGTTGATGATTCTAATGAGAGGATAATAGAGGTTTTAAAGAGAGCTGCACATGGTAAATGAGTTTGTTAGCGGATTGGAATGGGTTCATTTTGTAGGTATAGGCGGTAGTGGTATGAGTGGGCTGGCTGAAATTATTGCTCAGTTGGGCATAAGGGTAAGCGGTAGCGATATAAAGGAATCTAATACGGTTGCTAGGCTAGCGAAGAAAGGAATAGAGGTCTCTATAGGACACTCAGATAGAAATATTAAGGATGGGATAGATTTGGTAGTCTACTCTTCTGCAGTCTCTAAGGATAATGTCGAAATACAAGCGGCGTTTGCGAAAGGAATAACTGTAATTCCCCGCAGTGAAATGCTGGCTGAAATAATGCGTCTGCGATACGGTATAGCAATAGCTGGTACTCACGGTAAAACGACTACTACCTCTATGTTGGGGCATATACTTGTAGAAAGTGGATTGGATCCTACAGTTATAGTGGGGGGAAGAGTACGACTTGAAGGAACAGGAGCAAGATTAGGAAAATCTCTTTATTTGGTTGCAGAAGCTGATGAGTATGATGGGAGTTTCCTTAAAGTATCTCCTATAGTAGGAGTAGTTACATCTCTTGAACATGAACACGTAGATATTTACCCAACCTTTGATGATTTATTTCAATCTTTTGTCAGTTTTTGCGAAAAGATTCCGTTCTTTGGTACCGCTGTACTTAATATAGACGATCATAACGTAGCGGCTTTAGCTGCTGAGACACCGTTTAAGAGAAAGCTTACTTACGGTTTTGCTAATAACGCTGACGTTCAAGTTAGAGACCTCAGATTCAATTATTTTACTAGTCGTTTTAAGGTTTATTTTAAAGGATCGTTGGCAGGAGAAGTGACTCTACAGATACCCGGAAAACATAATGTTAGGAACGCACTCGCGGCTCTGACAGTCGCTTTCTACCTTGGTATAAAAGGCACAACCGCTTGTGAGAGTCTGTCTACTTTCAAAGGTGTACACAGGCGTTTCGAGCTTATGGGAAAATGTAACGGTGCTATGTTAATAGATGACTATGCCCATCACCCTACAGAAGTGGAAGCTACTTTAAAAACAGCAAGGGACGTTTTCCCTTCTAAAAAGATATTGGCAGTTTTCCAACCTCACCTCTATTCTCGCGTTAAACATTTTTATAAAGATTTTGCTTACTCCCTTATGTTGGCTGATAAAGTTATTGTGTTGCCAGTGTATAGGTCACGAGAAAGTTATAGTAAGGATTATTTTAATGAATCTCTGCTAGTTGAACATGCCATATCTATCGGACACAAAGATATATCTAGACAACCTTTTAATAGCAAAACTGTAGACACTATAAGAGAGTTTCTAACCGATGACTGGATACTTATCACCTTAGGAGCAGGTGATGTTTTTAAGATTATAGAGTTGATAAAAGAAAGATGAGAACTTTGAGTACACTACTTTTATTTTTGTCGTTGTTAAACTGTATCGAGTATAGAGTTAAAGATGTAGAAATTGTAACTGACGGTACTCACGAAAGAGAACTTTATAGCCTATTTACTGAGTACTTAGTTGGTAAGAATATGTTTACTGTAAGTAGAAAGGATGTTGAAAAGGTCAGTAATCTTTCGGGTTGGATAGATAGATGCGAGATACGAAAGATTTTTCCAGATAAAGTAAAAATAATTATTTATGAGAAAAAACCTTTAGTTATCTGGAAAATAGAAGATAATTTTTATCTGATTTCTGATAAAGGTTCCGTTATTGGATTAGCTGATAATCTAGACGAAAAATTACCTAAGGTAGTTTGTTGGTTTGATCATGATATCTTTTCTGTTATTGCTTATATCTTGAAGAGGATGCAAACAAAAATAGTAAGAGTAACCTGCGTTGATGAGGAAACGTTAAAGGTTTTTACGGAGGACTCTGTAACTGTATGGTTTCTTCAAAAGGAGTTGGATGAACAGTTGAATTTTTTAAAAGATTTTTACTCGATAGCTAAGGGTTATTTCTCGCAGATAGATTTTAGGGCACCTAGTGGAGTTATTTTAAGGGGAAGGGGGGAACTTACTTATGGTTACCGCTAGTTATGTGGCAGCTCTAGACATAGGTAATAGAAGTATTAAGACTGTAGTGGTTCATAAGGACCCTGGAGATCAAGATAAAATTAATGTTTTGGGTTATGGAATAGTTCCTGCTAAGAGTGTAACCAGGGGCGCTATAGATACAGAAGACGAAATAAAAAGTATTAAAAAGTCTGTAAGCATGGCAGAAAGAAGTGCTAAAACTAAGATTGAAACCGCTTATATCGGTATTTCACCAACGGTAATGATAACAACTCCTATGGTGGTTGAGATAAAGAAGCGTGAAGTATCCCGTTTTAACGAAAATGATGTGAATAAAGTATTAGAGATGGCTGAAAAAAAATTTGCTACTTGGTTAACTAAGTCAACTAAGGTGAAGAAGTTTTTAGGTGACCAAGTGATTCTACATGTATTAGCGAGAAATTTTGTAATAGACAAAAGGAATACTGTAGAGTCCCCTGTGGGATTTACAGGTCGAAACCTTTTAGTGAACGCTTATATAGTAACTGTTCCAAGAGTTGTTCTCGATTCTATTCGCAACTGTGTCAATTCTGTGGGTATAGGAGTTAAAGAAGTGGTTTTTGAACCAATAGCAGCAGCGGAATCTGTTCTTAGAGAAAGAGAACGTAAGGAGGGAGTGTTACTTTTGGATATAGGATGTAAAACCACTCAGTACGCGGTATTTTACAAAAATGGTATTATTGTAAGCGGTGTAGTAGGACAAGGAGGATGGGATTTTACAAGCGATCTAACTAAAGTATTTGGGATAGATTTTTCAACTGCAGAAAAAATTAAGTGTAGTTACGGTGATATAAGTGGAATTTCAACTAACGATGTGATTCCTATAGATGAAGATACCGTTTTGAATGTTACAGAGGTTAATAAAGTGCTTGTATCTAGGGCAGAACACCTGATAGGAGAGCGAATAAGGAAAGAGATTGTGGAGGCTAGGAAGATTGGAAACTATATAGGTACTGGAGGAGTAGTTATAACAGGTGGTGGCTCTAATTTGAAAGGTTTAACTAGATTTATTAGGCATTCTTTCGGTGTACCTGTTAGAAAAGCGTCTCCAATAGGTATAGAAGGTAGGAATATAATGACGCCTGAATGGGCTGTAGCTGTAGGATTGGCTAAGTATGGAATTAAGGTAGAGGCTCGTAAAGAAGGTAAAGGTTTGTTCAAGTGGTTAGGTGGCAAGTTTGGCTCGTGGTTTGATAGGTATATATAGTTGGAGGTTGGTATGGTTATAGTGTTTGATGGTAGTGAACTTGAGAAAGAAGAGATAAAGATTCCTGTGGTAATGAAGGTAGTAGGAGTTGGTGGTGGAGGATGTAATGCTATAAATAGGATGATGGAAATAGGTTTGTGGGGTGTTGAACTTATTGCTGCAAATACCGACAGACAATCTCTTAGCGTTATAAGAGCCCATAGAAAGATAGAACTGGCCTCTGATGTTACAAAAGGACAGGGTGTAGGAGGTAATCCGAGTAAAGGAAAAGCTGCCGCCGAAACAAGTTCTGAAAGCATTAAAAAAGCTTTAGAAGGCGCTGATATGGTATTTCTTACGGCAGGTATGGGAGGGGGTACTGGAACAGGCGCTTTACCAGTTTTTGCTAAAATAGCAAAGGAAGTAGGTGCTCTTACTTTTGCACTTGTAACTAAACCTTTTGCCTTTGAAGGAGAAAAAAGGTTACATTGCGCAATTGAGGGTATAAAAGAACTTAAGGGTGTAGTAGATGCGTATACCATTATAGATAATGAACATCTGTTCCGTTTTGTAGATCCCGGAATCTCTGTAAGGGAGGCTTTTAAAAAAGTTGACGAAGTTTTAACTACTGCAGTAAAGGGAATAAGCGATATAATAGCGCATATAGGAGTTATGAACCTTGATTTTGCAGATATAAGGACAATATTGGAAGGTATGGGACTAACGTTTATAGGTTACGGTGAAGCTAGAGAAGACGAAGAGGATAAGGCTGTAAAAGCTGCGCAGGCAGCTATATCTTCTTCTATACTTGAACACGGTTCTATAGATGGTGCTACTAAAGTTCTTTACAATATATGGACCGGTGAAGAGATGAATATAGGAGAATTCAAAAAAGTAGGTGATATTATAAAAAGCATGGTTTCTAAGGATGCTTACATTATTTCGGGAATAGTACTAGATAAAAATTTTACAAACGAAGTTAGAGTTAACGTTATAGCCACAGGATTTGAAAATTCTGTTCAATATGATATCGCTCAATCTGGAAAAAACGAACATCAAATAGATGTAAGAGTAGATGAAACTGATGTGCCTTTAGGAGTAATACGAAGGGAGGTAAATGATTTTTTGAACAATCAAGATAGCGGTGAAATCCCCAATATTATCATAGAATCGGAACTTGCAAACGAGATGATAGAATATATCCATTTTCCTCAAAGCGAGGAACCTAATATAATAGTTGAACACGATACAAGTGATACTCCTTCTTTTTTCAAGAAGCAAGTTGATTAAACCTATCTTTCACAATTACTGGGCAATTGCCGCTGTATTAGTATATCTAGTAACTGTTTTAATCTCTATATTTGGACGCAAACTTTTTGATTTCTTTTATAGTTATGGAGTTGTTAAACATGTAGTGATCGCATTTATAGCTGCCGGTGCTGTGGCTTTTATTGTACATCTTTTAAAAGTTTATTCTCTTAAAGCTTCTGTATTTGCTATGGTAGTAGGATTGGTATTGTATTCTGTCATACTCCCATTTTATGGCAGAATTCAAGAGAAAATACATTTTGTACTTTTCGGTGTATTGTCTTATGCTATCTTTAAAGCGGTAGAAGAAAAGGTTTCAACACGCGCAACAGCTTACGTTGTAGCAGCTTGTATAACCGGTTTAGGAGGATATGTAGATGAGATAATACAATACTATATTCCAGATAGGTATTTTGATTGGCGTGACGTTGGTATCAACTTTGTAGCAGGAATTATGCCTCTTGGAATCGTTTTTTGTGCTGAACTGGTTAGTATGAAGAGAGATAAATTGTAAAATTTAGGAAAGGTTGATACTCTTTTAAAGGGGAGAGTAGGAGAGTGCATCAACGTATTCCTAAAATTATAGAAGGGAAATATAAGCTGTTGAAACTGATCCAGCATGGAGGAATGGGGAGTGTCTACTTAGCACGCCATGAGCATTTGCATCAGCTTAGAATTATAAAAGTTCTAAGGTCAGACCTTATACATGACCCTGACGCTGTGCAGAGATTTGTAAGAGAAGCAAGAATAGCTATAAACATAAAACATCCAAATGTAGCTATTTTATATGACTTTTCTACTTTCCCAGATGGGCGCTATTATATGGTATGGGAGTATGTAGAAGGAGAAACAATAGCAGATTGGCTAAAGGTAAGAGGTCCATTTCCTCTGAGATTGGCTCTAGAGTTAGGTATACAAATTTGCAGCGGTTTGGATGCTATACACTCTAACGGAATAATACATAGAGATATAAGTTCAGATAATGTCATAATAACACGAGATACAAGGGGTAGACACCTAGCCAAAATTATAGATCTTGGTCTAGCGAAAGTACTCTCTCCTGCGTCTGAGTCTTCTATAGAATTAACAAAGCCAGGAACTTTTATGGGGAAATACAAGTATTGTTCACCTGAACAAGCAGGTTATAAAGGTGCTAAGGAATTGGATGAAAGAAGCGATATCTATTCTTTTTCTCTTGTATTTTATGAAATGATCACAGGTATGCTACCTTTTGATTCAGAAACGGATCACGGCTTTGTTTTACAACGTCTTAGCGCCGATCCTATTCCTCTTTCACAGAGAAATCCAAAAATAAAAGTTCCTCTGAGCTTGGAAAAGGTTATTATGAAAGGCTTGGCACGTGATCGGAAAGATAGATATAGAAGCGCCGCAATTTATCTAAACGCTTTGCGTAGTGTGCTCGATGAGATAAAGGCTACAACTAAAAAGAAGAAAACTTTAAGTGTTAATGTAGATTTGGAATTAAGTAGTCTAAAGAAAAGTGTCTCTACAAAAACACCACAAGTTAACAAAAAGGTGAAGCGTAGAGTTACCAGCAAGCGTTCGTTACTTGAAGATGAGATATTATCTCAGATTAAAAAAGTTAGTAAGAAACAGAAGACTATAGAACAACGTTTTGGACAACTAAAGTTGGCCTTGCAAGGAGATAGGATAGAAGATGCTGAGAAGATCCTTGATTATTTAGAAAAGAGGGGTATAAAAAAAGAGGACGTTGCAAAATATAGAAGATTGATCAATGAGAAAAAGGAGGCTCTTGAAAGACAGAAGAGAATAAAGAAAGATGAAGAGATACTCCAAAACTATATAGCAACTGGTAATCATAAGTTGGCCAGGATGTCTCTAGCGGCTTTATTAGAACTAGTTCCGGAGCATCCCCAGAGGGAAAAATATGAGCAACAGATTGCTGAACTTGAGAGGGTTGAAAAACTGAAACCGAAAATTGCTGAAATACAAAGTGAAGTGAGAAAACTACTTAGAGAGGAGAATTTAGATCAGGTGAGAGCTAAAATATATGAACTTAAAGAACTTGCTCCTATTGATACCGTGACTATAGAGCTTGAAGAGAAATTTAGGTATCTGCAAAATGAATTTGAAAAGAAGAGGAAGTTGGAAGAGTTGAAAGAGAGAATCAAACAATCATTGAATCTAGGTGAAGTTGAAAAGGTTCAACGTTTTATTGGTGAGTTGCAAGAATTGGGAGCTTCGAGAGTTACTGTATCTTTGTACAAGCAAGAATTACAGAAAATTATAGAAACTAAAGAGAAAGAGAAAGTAATCGATTATTATGAAAAGCTTTTCGAAGAAGCTATTTCCAAAAAAGATTGGAGGAAGGCTAGGAAAATTGTTATAGAGATGGAAGATAAAGTAAAAGATACAAAAATTACCGGAGAAATGTTTGCTAAATTGGTTGCATTGGAAGAAGAAGATAGAAAGAGAAAAGCGATTGAAGATGGTATTAAGATGGTTAAAGCTGCTTTTGCTATAGGAAATCTTGCTCAGGCGGAAATAGCCTTAAGAATTCTAGAAAATCTCGCACCAGACGATCCAGAAGTTGCCAAGCTTAGATTGCAATTTGAGGCCATGAGAGGCTGATCCCTATATTTATGAAAAAGGAACGTTTCTGTGATATGTTACGTGAGTTAAGCGTAGCTCTTGATATATTAGGCGAAGATAAGTATAAAGTGCAAGCGTATAGAAGAGCTAGTAGCTCCATAAAAGCTTCGCAACTCAAGTTTGAACTAGATAAGCAACCGGAATCTATAAGATTTTTTGAAGAGAAACTTGTCTCTTTGCCATACGTAGGCAAGAAAATAGCAGCTAAAGCTATAGAATTTATAAACGAAGGAGTTTTTTCTGAGTATGAAAGAGTTTTTAGTAAGATACCTATTTCACTTATAGAACTCAGCAGTGTCCAAGGATTGGGGCCTAAAAAAATAAGAAAATTGTGGAAAGAACTAGGTATTACTTCTTTTGATGATTTGTATAGATGCTTGGAAGATATCGATTGCTTTGATCGTTTTAAAAAACTTATAGGTAAAGAAGCAAAGAAAATTAAAGAGAATGTCGAGTTTTTGTGGACCTCTAAGAGTGAAATTCCTGCTTGGATTGTTCTTGATCTATTAATAGGTATACTTGGAGATCTACCTTTTGATTCTCCTGGTGAAGGAGGTGTGTTAATAGCCGGAGAACTAAGAAGAGGTAAGGAAACTGTTTCTCAATACGTTCCTATTCTTTATACGTCTGATACCTTTTTCGATTCTATTATTGCTAAAATAAGAAGCAATTTTAAATACAATAGGCTCGACGAGAGTGGTTATAAAATTGCTGTGTTTCGAGGAGGAGTTAAAAGAGATGTAGTTCTACGTTTTATTAAATATGGAGAAAATGATAGGGGATGGAAATTTATAAGGTATACTGGATCTGAAAATCATTTGCTCCGGTTACAAGAAATAGCTAGTTGTAAAGATCCTTACTTTTTCTCTTCTTCTAAGTTTTACGGTTTAGAGGAAAAAGATATATACAATTACTTTGCGTTGCCTTTTATACCACCTGAGGTGAGGGAGAGTGGTGAAGAGATCGATATGGCTGCTGACGGGGCACTTCCTCCGCTAGTTAGTATTGACGATATAGTAGGAGATTTCCATTGCCATACAAATGCGTCGGACGGGTGGCACGATATAGAAGAAGTTGCTCGTTTGGCAGTTTCTAAGGGTCTTAAAGTGATAGCTATAACTGATCATTCAAAGAGTTCTTTTATGGCTAATGGTTTGTCTGAAGATAGGATTATAGAGCATATAAAAAGAATAAAAACCGCCGATAGTAAGATAGAAGGTATTAAGATATTGGCGGGAGCTGAGGTAGATATTTTGCCAGATGGTAGTTTGGATTTTGGAGATGATATTTTGTCGATGCTTGATATAGTAGTAGCATCACCACATTTTAAATTGGATCAAACTCCTCACGATGCCACAGCAAGGATAATTAAAGCTATAAAAAATAGGTTTACCGATATAATTGGTCATCCTAGAGGTAGGATTTTGGGTAAGAGAAAAGGAATAGAAATAGACATTAGAGAAATTGCCCTGTGTGCTAAAATCCACAATGTGGCTCTTGAGCTTAATTCTCAGTGGATGCGTTTGGATTTAGATTCTGATGCTCTTAAAATTGTAAACGAAGTTGGTGCCCTAGTTGCTATAAATTCCGATTTTCACTCTAGAAAAGATTTCCTAAATTCTTTTTACGGTGTCAAAGTGGCTCGTAGAGCTATGATAGATAAAAAAGTATGTATAAATTGTTGGAGTGAAGATGCAGTTGCTAAGTGGCTTAGTAGAAAAAATGGATAAGAGAAAATTGTTGTGTATAGAATTTCATCTTGGCCAACGCGCACGATACGACTTTGTCTCATTTTTATTTGGCGATAAATTTTTCTATAATCTGAACGATCAGAGCCCAGAGATAGGACTACCTTTCCCTCTATTAAAAGATGACCTGTGTTGTGAAAAATGGTTAGGATTAGAACCTGTAAAAACGTACACTCAGAACGGTTTTCTTGTTATTAAAAATTCTGATTACCTTTTGTTAGGAGCTGCCGTTAGTGCTAAAAGTGGAGAGGATTTCGAGGAGGATGTAAAAGATTTGTATATAGAACTATTAAATTTTGTAAGTAATGAAGGATTTGTAAACTTAGTTAGGTTTTGGAACATAATTCCCAATATAAATTATATAGATAACGGTTTAGAGAGGTATAAACGCTTTTGTAGGGCACGCAATAGAGCGTTTGTGTATTTCTTTTCTACACACAAGGAACTTATAAGGAACAGTTTTCCTGCAGCTAGTGGTGTTGGTAGTAAAGGAGAAGAGTTTATAGTACTACTTCTTGCTACTAAATTTCCCTGTAAGTATATAGAAAATCCACGTCAAGTTTCTGCTTATAATTACCCACCTATTTATGGTCCCAAACCGCCTTCGTTTGCACGGGCGACCTTAGTTAAGGATGAAGTGTTTGTAGTCTCAGGAACCGCTAGTATAGTAGGACACAGATCTCTCCATTTAGGTGATCCTCGGAGGCAGTTATATGAGATTGAGAAAAATATAAAAAGTTTATTGAGTTGTGTTAAAAATGGCTCTAATAAAGATGTAAAAGCTGTGCGTGTATATATTAGAAATAGAAACTACTACTCACTAATATTGGAAGAGATTAACAAGCTTTATCCTGCAGCTTTGATCGTTATGGGTGATATATGTCGCAAAGAGCTTATTTTAGAGATAGAAACAAGTCTTTGTCTGTAGATTACTTTAAAACTGTATACGCTGTCTCTTACCTAGCTAGAGCCATAGATGAGAGGTTTAAAACTCTTTTTCTAACTGGCAGAGTTGCTAAATGGTATAGCCAAGTAGGTAACGAGATTACCACCGTACCTGTGGGACTTCATATGAGCAAAGGTGATATTTTATCAACTTTACATAGAGATCTTGGGGCTATCCTTGCTTACTATTTTAATCCTGCCGATCTATTTCCTAAGATGGGTTTACTTAATAAAGAAAGATATTTTGACAAGAAAGAAGGCCTATTTAAACTGTTTTCTCAATTATTGGGTAAAGGTACTGGGTTTTCGCGAGGGATAGAACGTTCCTTTCACTACTCTGTGATAGATAGAGAAAAAGGTTTTTTCCATGTAGGTATGATAAGCCATCTGGGAGCTATGATACCTGTAGCTGCAGGAACTTCTTTTGCTGCTAAATTGAAAAATAACGGTAATTTTGCTGTAACCTTTATAGGGGATGGTGGGACCTCTACAGGGGATTTTCACGAGGGTATCAATCTAGCGTCTGTATGGAATCTGCCTTTGATTATCATAATAGAGAATAACCAATACGCTTTCTCGACTCCCACTTACAAGCAATTTCGTTGTGAGAAGTTAAGTGATAGAGCTGTTGGATACGGTATAAAAGGATTACATGTAGACGGTACAAACATTGACGAAGTAACTTACGCTGTAGAGGAAGCTATAGGTACTGTTCTTACAGGTAAGGGACCTGTAATTATAGAAGCTGTTTTAGGACGTATGAGGGGACATAGCGAAGGAGACGGTTCTTTAAAAATTGTACCTGAAAAAGATTTGCAATTTTATCTCTCTAACGATCCTTTAGTTAAATTGAAAGATAGGTTACTAGCAGAAGGTATGGTGGATCAGGATTGGCTTTCTAATATAGAGCAAGTAGCTAGAGATACTATAGAAACAATATTAAATGAAGCGCTAGAAGCTCCATTGTCTGACGTGAATGTAGCTATGAGACCAGTTTTTATCTCTTCCGATTTAGGTGAAAATCTTTATAAAAATTCTAAAAGTAGTACAAGTTGTAAAACGCTAAGTTACTTGGATGCTATAAGAGAGGCGTTAATATATACAGCTACTAGGGATGATAGAGTGTATATATTGGGTCAAGATATTGCAGAATATGGAGGAGCATTTAAAGTTACTAGAGGACTTTACCAACTTTTCCCTGGACGAGTGTTGGATACTCCTATTGCTGAAAGTGGAACGCTGGGCGCTGCAGCAGGTATGGCTATCATGGGGTTACGGCCTGTTGTTGAAATGCAATTTGCCGATTTTGTAACCTGTGGTTTTAATCAAATAGTTAACGTTATAGCTAAGATGTTCTATAGATGGGAAATTCCGTGCCCTATAGTTGTTAGATTGCCTTCGGGAGATAGGGTGGGTGCTGGGCCATTTCACTCACAATCTCCAGAATCTTGGTTTACACATTGTGCTGGTTTAAAAGTAGTGTTTCCATCTACTCCTCAAGACGCATGGAGTTTACTAATAGAAGCGATATATGATAATAATCCCGTTTTGTTCTTTGAACATAAATATCTATACAGAAGAATCAAAGATGAAGTTGATTTTAACAAACATGTAGGAATAGGTAAAGCACGTGTGGTAACTGAAGGCAAAGATATCACCGTAATTTCGTACGGTGCTACTGTTTACGATTCGTTGGAAGCAGCCCAGATACTTGCAAAGGAAGGATACCAAGTTGAAGTTATAGATCTTAGAACTTTAATACCTTTCGATAACGAGCTTGTTTTTGAATCTGTTAAAAAAACAGGTAAAGTAATTGTTGTACATGAGTCTCAGTTGACGGGTGGTTTCGGTGCTGAAGTAGTTTCGTTAATCACAGAGAACTGTTTTTGGTGGTTAGATACTCCTCCTATAAGAATAGCGTTCCCTGATCGCCCGGTACCATTTGCCAAAAATTTAGAAGCTTATCTTTTCCCATCTACAGAAAAAATTGTAGAAAGGGCTAAATATTTGCTTACCAGCTGATTGTAGGTATAATACATTTTAACTCTAGGCGATCCAACTGATTTGAGAGGAGTAGAGGAATATGAATTTAGGATCTAGAGAGTTAGGTCGAAAACATACCTGCAGTAAATGTTTGACTAAATTTTACGATCTTGGGAGACCTGATCCACGCTGTCCTAAATGTAATACGCCTGTTGAGATAAACTTTGATTTTAGTAGATCTAAGACTCGAGATGAGACATCTCTCTTGGATGATGAGATTATAGATGATACGGAACTGGAAGACACCTTTGAAGAACCTCCAGATGAAGAGGATTTGCTAGAGGATCAGGATATACTTGAGTAAAGGTAAGACAGTAGTAATAAGTGTAGGAGGTAATCTTAAAGAAACTCCTTGTGCTATAAAAAGTGCTATCTTGCTTCTTGCACGTATCTCTAGTTTTATAACAGTATCTTCGCTCTATTTAACTTCTCCTTGGGGTGGAAAAACGAAAATGCCTTTTTTTAATGCTGTGGTTGTTACTAAGTGTTCCTTTTCTCCTATTACCTTACTCACAATATGCAAAGAGATAGAGTTTATAAAAGGAAGACGTGTGGGTGAAGTATGGGGTGATAGAATTCTAGATCTGGATATTTTATTGTATTCTAACTTGCGAATAACTACAGAAATTCTAACCTTACCTCATCCATCTTTGGGGAGACGAAACTATTTGATAGCTCCTTTGAGAGAACTTCTTCCATTTTATGAAGATATAGTTCCTCACTATCTTATTGATTGGTTAATAGGTAAAGATAAAGATTATATTAAACGTTTTGTTTGGAAGTGTGTGTGACTTTTTCTACAACCGCTGCTCCTACAGTGTCTCCCCACACGTTTATTGTTGTACGAAAACGATCTAATAACCAATCAACAGCTAAAATAAGGGATATTCCTTCAAGAGGGAGATTAACTGCTTTGAGTACAATTACCATCGTAACTAGTCCTGCCTGAGGTATTCCTGCAGCTCCTATCGCTGCTAAAGTGGCAGTTAGAAATATCACTATTTGTTGAGTTATGGATAATTCTACTCCGTAGGCTTGGGCTATAAATAGAGCCGCTACTGCTTCGTAAAGAGCCGTTCCATCCATGTTAATGGTTGCACCAACGGGTAGAACAAATAGAGCGGAGTCTTGTTTTACTTTTGCTTCTTTGGTAACGCACTCTAAAGTTAAAGGTAATGTTGCAGAAGAGGATGCAGTTGAAAAAGCTGTTATTAATGCTGGTGATACATCTGAGAAATATTTTAATATTTTTTTAGAAGAGAATTTTAAAAATAGAGGTAGAATAATTCCTCCATGTATAGCTAGACCTAATATTACAGTTATCATGTAGATACCTAAACTTTTTGTAAGAGCTGCTATACTTCCAGCTTCCGCAAATTTGGCTGCCACTAGAGCGAATATTCCGATAGGAGCAAGCTCCATTACCCACATAACCATCTTTAGCATAGTTTCATTTAAAGTCGAGATAGTGTTTGTAACCTGCTTACCAACGTCTACCGTTGTTAAGGCTGCACCGAAAAGTAAAGAAAAGATAATAATAGGCAACATCTCCATTTTTGCCATAGAATCCACTATATTGTCTGATATAAAACTCAAAATTATATCGCTTATATCTATCTGCTTTTTAGCGACTTCTACTATTTCACCGTCTGCAGTACCTTTTATATATTTCCCTGGTTTTATGATATTTACAAGAATTAACCCTACAGTTACCGAAATAGCCGTTGTTAGCATGTAGTATACAAACGTTAGTGTTCCCGTTTTTCCAAGTCTGCGTATGTCTCCTATATAGGTAATACCACTTGTTATAGAGAAAAAAACTAAGGGCACTACCATCATTTTTAAGAGATTTAGAAATAGGTCTCCTATCCAACCTACAGATTGCATAGGTTTACCTATAAAGTAAGCTGCCATGAAGCCACAGATAGCCCCTATAGCTATAAGTATTGCTAGCCTGTTGTGATTTGTTGACACTTTTTCTTTTCTATAACTTGTGTTAAGAAGTTTGAAATATTTCTATTTATAGCCTTGTTTCTAATCTCCGATGGAGTGTATATACCAGAATCTGTTATATAGTAATCTATTATTTCTAGCGGTATAGACTCAAAGTAAAAGTTTATAGGTGTTACTCCTTCAGGAGCATCTAAATCTGATGATTGTTCACTTGTTATTCCAAGAAGAGGTTCCATATTTGAAGGTAGAATTTTGTCATCTGTTAAAAGTGCGATAGTTGTTTTGTAGCTCTCTTTTGCTGCTATCATAAGTTGATAGGTTCCTACTTTATTTAGAAAAATAGTGGGAGTAAGTGCGTCAATGCCTGTTACAGCTATCCACTTAAAGTCTTTGGTAAATGGTTTTTTTATAAATCGATCGTTGCGAAGGAAGGCCCCTAACGCTACATCTGTGAAGTAGTATGTTTCTATACCAGCTTTAGATATCTCCTCGGCTGTAAAGTATCCTTCATTCATAGGTCGACTTTCCGATACTAACACTATTAGAGTGATTTTGGAATAATGTAAATATTTTATAGTTTCTATAACTGTACCACTCCTCGATATAGTTGCAATTATTGTTTTATCTTTAACAACCTCTAATGTGTTAGAAGCAACTGCAGCTAATCTATGTCCTACCTCAGCAATTCTTTTAGAAGCTAGATTTTTTACAGAAGATATTTTGTTTTCTATAGTTTTGTCTTCGTATATCAACCAAAGATCATTGACCATCTTGAGTAAATTTGCCATACTGGGATGTTTTTCCAGTATATTAGTACTTATAGTACTTAAAAGGTCCGCTAGAAATTGATCTGAAATAGATAGATGTCTCAGCTTTTCCCAGATGTCTCTCTCTATCTGCCACGCTCCTTTTGTTGGATCGTTTATAATAGAATTAATCGATTCTATTATTTTTTGCATCTATCCTCCTTATGATTGGTATAAGAGATCCTATACACGGTTTTATATACCTTTCCCCTCTGGAAATTAAGATAGTAAACTCGCCTTTTTTTCAACGTATGCGGTATATCAAACAGTTGGGGTTGACGTATTTGGTGTTTCCAGGAGCTGAACACACACGCTTTTCTCATATGTTGGGTACCCTGCATTTGGCTAGTAGAGTTTACGATTCTTTGTCTGAAAAGTTTCCTGACATATTACCACCTAACGGAAGGGAGAAAGATCTTCTAAGACTTGCAGCGCTATTGCACGATTTAGGTCATACTCCATTTTCTCATTCCGGAGAATTTCTTTTCTCTCACGAATTGGATCATGAAAAAATGACTGTTCGCATAATTCAATCCCCATACCTGGCAAATATTTTATCAGATTATAAAGTAAATGTTGACGATCTTGTTTCCTTGATAAAAGGAGAAGGGTGTGAAGTTACAAAGTTACTTGCTCAGATACTTGACGGAGAGGTAGATGTGGACAAGATGGATTATCTTATAAGGGATTCTATGTATTGCGGAGTTCAATACGGCTGTTTTGACTTGGAGAAAAGTATAGATAGTTTTACTATCCTACAAGAAAATGATTTGCAGTTGGGTATGGATAAAGGCGGAATTCATCTGCTAGAATCCGTAATACTAGCCCGTTATTACATGTTTTCGCAGGTTTATTTTGATCCTAAGTGTAAAGCGTTCGAATTGCATTTGCAAAATTGGTTACTCCAAGAAATAGGACCATGGCCTTCCGAAGTAGAAGAATTTTTAGAGTTGGATGATTATTGCCTTACTGTAAAAATGAGAAAATCCAAAAATATACATGCCAGAGCTATAGTAGATAGAACACCGTTTCCTTTGGTTTTTTCTACTGCAGAACATTTAACTGATGATGAATATGAACATTTCCTTGAACTTTTCAAAGAAGCGAACTGTAAGTTTGACGGAATGTTACTGCTCTCAAATTCTACCAAAGAACCTCACAATCTAAAGAGGACTAATTTCCCAGTTATAGATACAGATGGAATCGTTAAGGATGCTAAAAAGATTAGCAAGTTTGTATCTTATATGGAAAAAATAAACTGTTTCCGAGTTTATGCTCCCCAGAATTTGGTTGAAGAAGTAAAAAAATTTTTTACTAGTAGATGGTTCAAGTTAGTAAATGTGTAATAGAAGATTCACAGGTAGGATATTTGAATGCAAACCCTGCTTCCAATAATCTTTTTGGTATAACCCTTTGGCTTGCTAAAATAGCTTTTCCTAAGTCTCCTAGTATTAATTTAACTATAGAAGAAGGTATGTGAAAGATTCTTTCTTTGCCGGTTATTGTTTTTGCTATCAATTTAGAAAGCTCGCTTACTGTAACAGGATTTGGAGCTGATAAATTGAATATTCCATCCATATCGCGATTTGAAATCAAAAACTCGATAGCTCTTATTTCATCTTCTATATCTATCCAAGGGATAAAATTTGAACCTTTTCCTATTACGGGTACTTTTCTTACTATTTTTGTAATAGGAAGTAGATTTGCTATAAAACCACCATCTTTAGCTAAAACTATACCTGTTCTTATAATTACTACTCTTATCCCGTAGTTAGTTGCGGTCATACCTGCTTTTTCCCATTCTTTTGCTAAATTTGCTAAAAAATCTGTTCCTGAATGACTATTCTCTGTTAACAGTTCTTCACCCCTATCTCCATATATTCCTACAGCACTTGCTTGAATTAAAAAATTAGGTCTTTTGTCCTCTAACTTTTCTAACGCTTTTACTATTTTTTGTGTTATACCTACCCTGCTTTGATAGATAGCTATTTTTTTTGCGTTGCTCCAGTAACCCATTATACTTTCACCCACTAGATTTACTATCCCATCTTGGTTTGCCAATACTTCTAGCCATCCACCTATAGTCTCAGGGTTCCACCTTACGTATTTAATGGAGCCTTCGGTCCCTTCTTTCCAACGGCTGAGGACTGTAATTTGATAACCTTTCTTTACTAAATTTTTCGAAAGATAAGATCCTATAAGACCGGTTCCACCCAGTATGACCAATTTCACTGCTTATTGCCCTGGTCTTCAGTGGTTACTGGAACGGTACCTTTTAATTTTATTGCGATCCGATACAGCTTCCATTTACTTAGAAAACAAGCTATTAAGAACAGTAAAAATATAAAGAAAAGTATAAGAGATAGATTTGTTAAAAGAGTAGTTAACACAGCTAGCCATGTTAAGTTTTCTGTTATTGCCAAGGGTTCTGTATCGAAGGGGTTTAGATACTCTGGTGCTCTTGTTGCTAGTGAGATTATTATCCATAACCATAATAAAAATAGAGTAATTGTTATAAAAGGGGTTATTTTTAACCAGAAAGAGATTCTTCTTAAAAAAAGAATTTCTTTCTCGCTTAAATATTTATCGGAGGTTGCTTCTTTAGTCATAATCTTTATTATACAACTCTAGATAAGCACATTTTATAAAATGGCACGTTGTTTCAGGTGTAAGAGATGTTTTGATCGCTTTTAATCGAATTATTGTTCGTTTTTCTTTCTCGTATTTGATCTCATAATTTGTTCGTAGTCCATCTTCCCATTTGTCGAGCAGTTGTATCTCGACGTTAAATAGTTTAAGAACTTTTATAAAGCTTTCTGCATAAGGTATAAAATCTGAAGCAAAGTATAGAGTGCCACCCAAAGTTAGTTTAGAAAGAAAAATATTAACATTTGTTACATTTAATATTCTTCTTTTTGAGTGTCTTTCTTTAGGCCACGGATCAGGAAAGTATATATGCAATACGTCTATTTTGGGGATAAATGTATGAATGAAGTATGAAGCGTCGCTGAATACACTGATAAGATTTTGTAGATTTTTTTTACTCGCACGTTTGGTTAATATTGAGAAAAATTTGAACGAATTTTCTATTGCTATATAAAGGTTGGTTGGGAACCTCTGCGCTAAATTGATTATGTAACGACCTTTACCTGCTCCTATCTCTGTTTCTATTAGGTTATATTGTTTTTCTGAGAAAATAGCAGTTAAATCGCTTAAGCTTACTTCTCTACCTTGAAAGTATACTATGCTTTTTTTCATGCTCTGTGCGTTTCCCAGTAGTTGTAGAATGTGTACCATTGGGTAGGATTTCTTCTTATTTCATGAGTTAATATTCTGCTCCAACGTGCTACGGCTTCTTCGAGTAAATTTACTTCCGTTGATATGTAAGGGTAAATTTTGATACGTAGTAAATAGTTACGTGTGTAGGTTACAAAAAGAGGAATTAGTTTTACTTTGTAAAGGGCGGCTACTTTAAAAGGGCCTCTGGGAAATTTTATCTTTTCTCCGAAAAAAGTGGCAGGTAATCCGTCATTTCTAAAATCCCTATCACCTTGCATAGCTATGTGATAGTTGTTGTTTAGAGTAGAGACTATTTGAAAGATATGACTTTTATCCTGTGTAATTGCTATCTCTTTTATTTTCCCTACTTTGCGTAAATGACTTCTAAAATGTTCGACTTCTTTGTACTTGTCTTTTATATACACTATCGCTACTTTTAACCCTTTTTCTGGTAACAGTGCACTAGCCGCCTCCCAACACCCCAAATGCGCTGTTAATATTATTCCACCTTGTTGCATATTTGTGAGGTTTTCTAACCCCTCAGTGGTTGATACTATACGCACTCTTTTATGAAGGGATAGTTGTGGTATATGAAACAGATCTACCCAAGAATAGGCAAAGTTGTTTAACATCTTTTTGGTCATTAAACTAACTATGGTGGACGATGCCGGGTAACCAGTGATACGTGCTAGATTTTCTTTTATAGCTTCTTTTGGTTTGCTATATACTCCCATAACAACAGCTATTATCCATCGTGCGTGCCAAAACATAGTTGATCGACGCCATTTCGGTGCAACCTTAGCTAGCTGAGGAAATCCGTATTTAAGCGCAAGACGGTGTATTACAGTTGCTGGAAAACTAGGTTTTGGTAATTTCCATTGCATTAGTTTGTTAATTTATTCAAGGAACACTTTTTAAACTAGCTCTTGAAATCCATTTTTTTCCAGGTATTCAACTACTTTTCGCACCTCTTGATCCAATTTAAGGTTCAGCGCTAATATGGCATCTTGGGTAACTATTATAGCGAAATCTTCCAAACCTACACAAACCACAAAACGGTCTTCTGTCCATAATATCGATCTTTGCGAAGCAAATAACTTACCTTTACCTTTTACAAAGTTTGACCCTTCATTTGAAAAATCTAGTAAAGAGTTCCATGATCCTAAATCGCTCCAACCTACTTCTTTAGGTAAAGGCACAGTCGCTACTTTGGACGTTTTCTCTACTATTCCATAATCTATAGATATTGAAGGAAGCTCTGAATATTTTGCCAGCAAGCATTTTTCTTCTACTTTTTGATATATCTCAGGTTGAAACTCTCTAAGCATAGAAAAAAAGGTGTTTTTTGAAAAGAGAAATATTCCGCCATTCCAAAGAAATTTTTTTGATTCCACGTATTGTCGCGCAAGTTCAAGTGGAGGTTTTTCTTTAAATTGTGAAGCTTTCAAAACTCCATTCCATATTTCATCAGCTACTTTAATATACCCGTAACCAGTAGCTGGATAAGTTGGCTCTATACCAAAGGTTACTATATATTCCGGTCTTCTTTCGATGAATTTCAAAGCTCTTTCTACTTCTCTTCTGAAAAGTTCATCGTTTTTGATAAGATGATCTGAGGGAAAAACAGCTATATAATCGCTCTCTGCTTCTACAGCAGCTAGAGTTATGGCAGGTAAAGTATTTCTCCCTTCAGGCTCACTGATTATTTTAACGCTCTTGTCTACATAATGTGAAATAAAACGTTCAAGTTCTTTAGTCGTTATTACTATAGTCTCCTCTGCTTCCAACGGCTTTAGCCGTAATAAAGTCAGTTCTAACAGTGTCTTTTCTTTTATCAAAGGTATAAGTTGTTTTGGCCTCTCTTTCCTACTAATAGGCCAAAACCGGGTTCCTCTCCCTCCCGCCAATATTACTGTAGCTAGTTTCATAAAAAATTTGTGGGGGGAAAGATCCCCCCCTATATTTTATTGTTTCAGAGCTTGATCTATAGCTTCTGCTAGTCTGTCGTAACCAACAGCACCTGATATAAAAGTTTCGTTGTTTATTATAAATGCGGGAGTTCCAGATACTCCTGCTCTAGCACCATCCATCATGTCTCTTTTTACGTATTCTTTATATTTGCCAGATTCTAAACATTGTTTGAATTTGTTCGAATCTAATCCTAAAGACTCGGCTTTAGATATAAGAGCATCTTTACTTAAGTTGGCTTGGTCTTCAAACATCTTATCGTGCATTTCCCAAAATTTTCCTTGTTCATGCGCACACATAGAAGCCTCAGCAGCTATAAAAGCATTTTTGTGAATACTCAAAGGAAAATGTTTGTAAACTATCTTCACTTTATCTTTGTAATTGTTATGTATTTGCTTTAAAGTTTCTACCATTCTTTTACAGAAAGGACACTCAAAATCGGAGAATTCTATTATAGTAACTGGCGCATTTTCTGGGCCTAGAGACGGAGCACCTGTTATATCGATTTTAGGTATCGGCTTTTTTAAGTTTATCTTCACTCCATATTTTTCCCTTAACGATTTGAAATACTCCTCCCTTTTGTTCGTTTCTACCCATTGCCTTAATCTGTCTTTCACCTGGTCGAAAGGAGGAATTCTACCTCCACTTAACGTTTTCTGCTCTTCATACGTTTTTTGAAGTTCTTCATCACTTACTTTTATATTTTCAGCGATCTCTTTTTCTATATCCTCTGGTTTTACACCCTTTTTCTTAGCTTCTAGCTCTATTATTTTTTTGTTTATCATGTCTAGCAGCGTAAATTCTAATATTCTAAATTCGTTTTTTTGATACTGAGCTTCAAGTTGCATTTTTTGCAATTTGAGCTGTTCTAAGGCATCTTGTGCCTCTTTTTGCAACTGAGACATTGTTATTTTAATGCCATCAAATGAAGCGACAATTTGGTCTTTAGCTTCATTTTCTGCTTTAACAGTGTTGGTGCTCTTTGAAACACCTGAGTTAGCACAGGCGGGAAGTATCGTGGCTAAGACAAAAATTAGGTTACGCATAGTCCCGGATCTCATTTTTTATCTCCTTTCTTAAATTTAGTCGTGAATTTTAAATTAACTACTACTTTACAAGAAAAAATGTCTAAAGCCAAGTGGGAGGTTTTTTGGTAGATAAGAAATGATCTATCCCTTTTATGCATTCATCACTTTTACGAGCTTGAGCGTTTATTATAGATGCGTACTCTAAAGCCTGCCTTAAGGATTTACCTACTATTTGTAAAAGCAACAATTTTGTTTGATAAATAGAATTAGGTGATGTTTTTTTACTGATCTCCTTAGACAGGTTTTGTGCCTCTTTCAGCAGATCTACCTCGTCGACTATTTTATAGATTACTCCTGCTTTATGTAGCTGTTCTGCCTCTTGAAATGAAGGATTTAGCACCATCTGGTATAGTAACGGCGTTGGAAACTTTAAAGAGAGGAATGTAGAAACTAGGGCAGGTACAAACCCTATACGAGTTTCGCTTAGCATAAATTTTGCATTTGAACTGGCTATAGTAAAATCACACGCGAAAGCTAACCCCATTCCTCCTGCCACACATGCTCCGTGTACAAGAGATATTGTTATAAGGGGATGGTATAGGATAGATAAAAATAGGTTTTTAAGTAGATCGGAGTCGTATAAATTGTTTACTAAAGAGCTATAGCGTATAGATTGTATGTGAGATAGATCTGCTCCTGCCGAAAAGTGTTTACCTGCTCCTTTTATTGCGATAGAACGGAATCCTTCTTTGAGAAAATCCTTGTTGAGAAGATCTATTAATTCCTTTACAACTTCTGGAGATAGAGGATTAGCTTTTTCAGGTCGGTTTAAAGTTATTATAAGGAGTTCATCTATCCTATCTATTACTAAATATTTAAAGTTATTATTCATCTTTCAGTAACTCTTCTGGGATTTCTATTTCAAACATTAACATTATTTGCCCATGTGTTTTACCTTGCGAATCGCTTATTAGGCTTAATGTACCTCCTCCACCTAGAGAGTTGTGGAGAATAAAGTTTATTGCGTTTATGTTAGGTAGGAGGAAACGTTCCACTTCTCCTTGCACTATTCCTTCGAAATGTTTTTTTACCGTTTCAGGAGTTAAATGTTGCTTTAGATACTCATATATTTTTTTGTTTTTGGCTATTACTCCAACGTTGCTCGAATCTCCTTTGTCTCCTGATCGCGCATATGCTATCTCATAAAGCCTAACTTTTTTCATCAACTTACCTCTATTTTAACCTCTATTTTATCTTCTATTATTTGACGAGGTACTAGTGTGGGCCAATAAGCAACCATTTCTTGCGGTTTTGGTCTACCTCCAGAGAAACCTGTTACACCTGGTGGTCCTGAGGTGACTAGAGGAGCTATCTCCTTTCCGAAACGTTCAACTTTTTCTTTGTTACTGCTTTTTATACCTATTCTCACTACAACTTCTGGTGGGTCTTTAATACGGAATTTGGTAGGTAAAGTTGCACCTGTACCTAAAAATTCTACAAATTTTTCTTCTTCTGCGATTTGATAACCGCTTCGTTCCAGACGTTTCCAGACTATTTCAGCTGCTAATTGAGCTTTTTCTAAGGCGCGAGGTCCTGAGATAACTAGTTGTCCTACAGCTTTGTAGCCTTTTAAATATGTAGCTGCAACTTTTAGGTATTGTGTACGGGCTTTACCTTTTATGCCTTCTACCAATACTTTGTCTTTTCCAATTTCTCTTAGCTGTATGGTAGAAAAATCGGCTATACAATCGGGTGTTATATAGTTTGTTGGATCACCCATCTCGTAAAGTAACTGTTCTGCTACTGTAAATTTATTTACTACCCCGCCTCTTTTTGGTGATTTTGTTACAATGAAAGAACCATCTGGATAGAATTCTAAAATAGGATACCCTACGTCCCACATATCCGGTACTTCCCACCATCTACTGTAATTACCTCCAGTAGCTTGGGCTCCGCATTCTACTATGTGTCCTCCTACCGTAGCAGAAGCTATTCTGTCCCAGTCTTGCCAATCAACTTGGAATTCGTAAATAACTGGAGCTGAAACCAAAGCGGTGTCAGTTATTCTGCCTGCTATAACAATTTGAGCACCTGCTTTCAATGCCTCTACTACAGGTTTTGCTCCTAAGTATGCATTTATACTGGTGATTTTGTCTCTTATCTTTGCAAATTCTTCACCTGTCTCCATATTCTGTAAAGATATACCTGATTCTATAAGTTCATCTATTAGCGGGTATAAGTTATCACCTGTAACGGTTGCAACCTTCAATCCTCTTATTCCCTTACTCTTGGCTATAGCTATTATTTCTTCCGCGAGAATTTCCGGTGAGAGCCCTCCTGCGTTTGTTATTACCTTTACGTTTTTGGTTACCAGTTTTTCTAATCCTCTACGTATAAAATCTAAAAAATCCCTTGCATATCCTGCTCGGGGATTTTTTAATTTCTGGCGCATCATTATAGAGAGTGTCACTTCTGCTAAGTAATCCATACCTATATAGTCTATTTTCTCTTCCAACATAAGAAGCGGAATGTCTACGTTATCGCCCCAAAACCCTTGCCCATTAGCAATTCTTATTTTTTTCATTGTTTTCTCCTACGTTTGTAATACTCCGGTTTTAAACTCCTCTATATCCGGGTTATGTGCTACTGTTTCCAAAGCATTGATTAGAATGTCACGTGTTTTGCGAGGATCTATGATTTCATCGATCCATAAACGTGCAGCTGCATACCTTGGGTCCATAGTAGCTTCATACTTCTTCTTTATAGTATTTAATATATTCTCTCTTTCTGTTTCCGAGACTTTTCTTTTCCTTAACTGAATCTCTAGTAGAGTGTTTGACGCTTGTTCTCCTCCCATAACTGCTATAGATGCAGAAGGCCATGCAAATAGAAAACGTGGTGAGTAAGCTCTACCGCACATAGCGTAATTTCCAGCTCCAAATGAGTTTCCCACTACTACGGTTATTTTAGGTACAGTGGAATTTGCAACAACGTTCACCATTTTTGCACCATCTTTTATAATTCCTCCTTTCTCGGCTCTAGAGCCTACCATAAATCCAGTTACATCTTGGAAAAAAATTATGGGTATTTTGCGTTGATTACATATTTCTATAAATCTAGCTGCTTTATCAGCAGAGTCTGAATATATTACACCTCCTATCTGTAATTCCTTCTCTCTACGTTCTAAACCTGTTTTTTTATGGACTATACTCCGTTGATTTGCTACTATTCCTACTGGCCATCCTCCTATCCAGCCGGTACCACATATTATTGTTTTTCCGTATTGAGGTTTGAACTCTACAAGTTCACTTCCATCCAAAATTCTAGCAAGTATTTGATACATGTCGTAAGGTTTAGTTTTATCGGGTGGTATAATCCCTATCAACTCCTCAGGATCGAATTTCGGATCTCTGGAGTCTTTTTTAGTAAAAGGTGCCATTTTTTGTTTTGATAAAGAAGCAACGTTAGCTCTTATTGCTCTAAAACAACTTTTTTCATCTGGATGTCTGTAATCGATAATGCCTGATATATCGGATTGTACTACAGAGCCACCTAGCGATTCTTCATCTATTACTTCTCCTATAGCAGCTTTTACTAGATGCGGGCCAGCTAGGAATATAGATCCTATTTTGTCCACTATATGAGATTCATCGCTCATTATAGGTAAATAGGCCCCTCCCGCTACACAAGGTCCTAAAACGGCGGCGATTTGGTAGATCCCTTTTGCCGATAAACGAGCGTTGTTATAAAACACTCTTCCGAAATGGTACTTGTCTGGGAAAACTTCATCTTGCAAAGGTAAAAATACTCCTGCAGAGTCTACTAAATAGACTATAGGTATTTTATTCTCTTCACTAATCTCTTGGGCTCTTAGAACTTTTTTACATGTTATTGGAAACCATGCTCCTGCTTTCACAGTAGCATCGTTTGCCACTACTACACTTTTCTTTCCCTCTATTTCTGCTATCCCTACTACTACACCTCCTGCAGGTACTTCTCCATACTCGGGATATAGATTCCAACCTGCCCAAATCCCAATTTCTTGAAAGCTACCTTCGTCTACCAGTATATTTATCCTCTCTCGTGCTGTTAACTTTCCTTTACCATGAAGTCTTGCTATGGCCTTTTCTCCTCCTCCAAGCCTTATTTTGGTCTTTTCCTCCTCCATTTTCTTTAATTTTTCTTCCCAATAGAATCTTATCTCTTCGAAATTGTTGCCTACTTGTTTGCCTATCTCCTTCATAATTTCTCCTCTTGAGTCTTAGATTATAAGAAATATTGATTTAAAATTCTATTTGTGCGTAAAGGAACTGTTTTTTACTACCCTCCTTACGAGCCCCGTAAACTCAGCACCTTTGAGTATGTAGTTAGATTATACTTTTCCCTTATACTTTACTTGTTTGTCTGGTTATGGACGTTTTGGCTTATAACTATAGCTCTTGTAATAGCTAAGATAGTAGGAGATAGGTATTTGCCTCTTAAAATGGCTCATAAAATCTGGGCTCCTGTAATAGTCAAGATTATGGGACTAAAAATAGTATTAAAAGGAGTAGCGCCTACCGATATAAAATCTCCAGTTCTTATAGTTTCTACACATAGATCTTATCTAGATACTTTGTTGCTCATATATATTTTTTCTTTTCCTTTGCGTTTTCTTGGTAAAGTGGAACTAAAAAAAATCCCTATCCTCTCTACTTATATAGAATCGATGGGCATGATAATGGTGGACCGTAAAGCCGGTGGTGGATCAGAAGAAGCTATAAAGAGATGTATAAATGCTTTTCTAGAAGGTCATTCCGTAGTTTTTTTTCCTGAAGGGACACGATCTACAGAAGGCACACTGTTACCCTTTCACTCTTCTCTTTTTGCCGCTGTTCTTGATGTAAAGGTACCGATAGTTCCTGTTGTTATGTTTAACACTGGCCATGCGTTGAATAAAAAACGTTTTATGTTTATTCCTCAAAAATTGGTCGTTGTTATAGGAAACCCAATATTACCAGATAGATCCACTTTTAGAGATAGAAGAATATTGGCAGATTTTGTTAGAGAGCAGATGATAGAAATGATAGAAAAAGAGGTTCATGGTAAATAGAAAAGTCGGAGAGTTGGGTAAGCAGGTTTTATGGTTTGAAATTAATCTAACACAGGCGATTATAACTATGATGTGGAGTTGCACACTTATATATGGTAGTATGGCCCTGTCGTTACTCAGAAAAGATGAAGATTTACCCCTTCGGTTTGCATCTAAAATTTGGGCACCTTTTCTTTTAAAAGGTGCAGGAGTAAGAGTAAAACTATATAGTGCAAAGAAAATATTTTCACAACCTATCTTTATAGCTTCTACTCACCATTCAATTATGGATATTCCTATACTCTTTAAGGCGTTACCTATGCCTGTAAGATTTATTGTGAAAAAGGAACTTTCTTTTTTCCCATGTTTGGGATGTTTTGTGCTTGGAACGGGCATGATTACTGTAACAAAAAAAAGCTTCCAGGATAAGGTATCAGCTTTTTCCAAAGTAGAACGACTGTTGAAGAAAGGAAAAAATGTGGTATGTTTCCCATCGGCTACAAGGACACCGGAAAATAAATTTACTTTTCACTCCTTTTTTTTTGAAGTTCCTTTTAGATTGAACGTTCCAATCTTACCTGTAAAAATCGAAGGGAGTTCTAAAGTTATTCCAGTTGGTACATTTAAGGTAAGACCATCAATAGTAAAAGTTAAACTAGGTACAGAGATATATCCAAATGAATTCTCTAATAGAAAAGAGATGACTAGTCATATTCTAAAAACAGTCAAAGATCTATAATTTAATTTTTTATTCCCAACTTTTTTAGATAATATCTGAAAGATCTTATAGGCATTTTGAGAAGTTTCGCCGCTTCTACTTGCTTTCCATCTGTTAGTTCTAGCGCTTTCTTCATAAACGCTTTACGTATTTCATCTAGAGTGTGTTCAAGTTCTATACCTTCTGGAGGTATTTCTACGTTGTCAAGATCAAAAAAAGTGGTGTTCTTACTAAGTGTGGGAGATTTTAAGGGTGGAATATCGTACTCAGTTATCTCATCTTTAATAGACAACGTTATAGTTCTCTCTACTATATTTTTTAGTTCTCTAACATTGCCAGGCCAATCGTAGTTGATTAGCTTTTCCAAAGCCGATTTTGAGAACTTTTTCATGGGGAGATTTGATCTTTCACAAAATTTTTCAGTGAAATATTTGACAAGTAAGGGTATATCTTCCTTTCTCTTTCTCAATGGAGGTACATATATTGGTACTACGTTTATTCTGTAGAATAGATCTTCTCGAAAAGTTCCTTTGTGTACCATCGATTCTAAGTCTTTATTTGTGGCGCAAATGATTCTAACATCTACCTCTATTTCTCGATTGCTACCTATTCGTCTTATGGTATTTTCTTGTAATACACGTAACAGTTTCACTTGCATAGTTAGTGGCATTTCTCCTATCTCGTCAAGAAATAGACTGCCTCCTTCTGCTTCTTCAAATAACCCTTTTTTGTTTTTTATAGCTCCTGTGAATGCCCCTTGCATATATCCAAACAGTTCACTCTCCAAAAGTTGCTCAGGCATAGCACCGCAATTTATAGTTAAAAAAGGTTTGTTAGATCTTTTACTAGCAAAGTGTATGGCTCGTGCTATCAGTTCTTTACCTGTTCCACTTTCACCTTGGATTAGAACAGTAGCATCGGTTAATGCCACTTTTTGTACAGTAGTAAATATCTCTTGCATTATAGTACTTTTGCCTATTAAATTATCCGTTAACACCCCCTCTTTCCTAACTCTACTTATTGGAGGCTTCTCATTAGACGTTAACGCTTTTTCTATAGTTTTACGTAATTCATTAAGATTAAATGGTTTCGAAAAATAATCGAAAGCTCCTAACAAAGTAGCCTGTTTTCTAGTGGGCTCTGTAGCGTAGGCGGTTATTACAATAACAGGTATATCTTTGTTCAACTTGTTCAATAAAGTAAAAATTTCTAATCCATTGCCGTCTGGAAGATAGATA
>JALWYX010000033.1:7525-20344 GCA_027078415.1 Thermoanaerobaculia bacterium | reverse complement strand
AAAAAAAAAAAAACCAAAAAAGAAATAGCATTTTCTCGACCAAAGAAAAAGATAAGGAAAATTAAAGAAAAACTCAAAGATTTAGAAAAAAGTATAAAAAAAGTTTTACCTCCTAAAAAGGAATCTACCACTACAAAATACGATCCTAAAACTCCAATTACAGAAGAAAAAGAAAGGAAACCTATAAAACCTATTACAGAAGTAAGGTACGATCATGAGATTAAAGGAGGCACTAGGTTAGTGTTCGCAGGAAAACCTGAAAACGCGTTTATCAACTTTAAAGAGATAGAAGAGCCAAGATTTAATTTCATAGGGCGAAGCAACGAGTGGAATCCCCGTAAAGGAGGTAAAATATTTGAACTACCTTACGAAGGTAGGTTTTTGATCAAAATATCTGCAGAAAATTATAAACCAAAAGTATATCTAGTAGATGCTAAAGGTAAAGAACTACAAATTATTAACTATTCCCTCCAACCTCTTAGGGGAGACGAGAAGGGAATTCATCAATTGTCCCAATACAAGGCTTCTAGAGGTTTCAAGATAATAGTTAAGCCTAATCTAGCTGCCAAAAGAGGATTTTTGATAATAAAAGGCAAAGCAAAACCCATCGAAGATAAAATTTACACTTTAGAACCGGGAAAATACCGAGTAGCAGTTATATCTAAAGGATTTTTAAGGGAGGATTTTTTGATAGAAATAACAAAACATGCAGACACCAAAGTGGCTGTTGTAAGATTGAATCTAAAAAGGAAAACTAACTAAAACAATTTAAAAAAACAAGCCCTGTATCCTTTTGATATTAAAAATTGCGCTGCAACGTGAGCTTTAACGCCGGTTTCACAACACACTAAAATCTCTTTGTCTTTAGGTATACAAAGGTAATCATCAAGCAAACTTTCTATCTTCATAGGAAAAGTATCATCGAAAAACTTACACGCTATAGCTTCTCTACTAAGATCCACTACTACAGCCTTTCTTTGCCTACAGATACTCTTTGCTTCTTCAACTTCTATATATTGTGGAGAGTTTTTAGAAAATCGATCCTTATCTTCTCTCTTCAATTGAGAACATACAGTACATTCAGGATCTTTATAGAAGGGAACAGTTCTACACCCACGTTCGTCTACTATCTTTAACACTCCACTAACCTTCTCTATACCAATCAAATATTTAAAAATATCACCGGCTTGTAAAGTTCCAACAACACCAGTAACGTAAGGAGCTATCCCCATAACGCTGCAATCTCCCAAAGGACAATCGGCAGGCGGTTTTTTAAAAACACAATTAAGACACGGGCTCTCCTGGGTAAAGTCGAAAAAAATGGAATAACCTAAAAACGTTTCTGCAGCACCAAAAGAAAGAGGCATACCTGCAAGAAAACATTGTTCATTTAAAAAATACCTAGTATCTACATTATCTGTACAATCCGCTACTACATCCCATTTTCCAAGCAAGTTCCGCAACTCGATCTCCTCTATTCTTTTAGGATAAACAACAACGTCTAACTCAGGATATCTAGCATTCAAGAAAGATTTAGCAACGTCTACTTTCCTTTTTCCTACATCTCTTACAGAAAAGATAATCTGCCTATGCAGATCATGTATAGAAACTAGATCATAATCTACCAACCCTATGCGACCTATTCCCATAGAAGCCAAATAGATAACCAAAGGAGAACCTATACCACCTACTCCTACAACCAACACACTAGAAGATGCAATCTTAAGCTGGCCAACATAACCCACTTCAGGGATAATAACCTGACGTATATAATTACTTATCTCCCTCATAGCAATAGAGATGGTAAGGATCAAATATATCCCTATCCTTTTTTAAAAGTTTCCACCCATTAAAAATGGAAAGATCCACTTTTTTCGCTTTTACAACTATGCACCAATCACAGTTCTCTTCCTCCGCCAAATTCTTTATCTCTGAGCTATCATTTATAACTTTCATATATCTATTACTATAAAAAAGTAAGTTAGCATCTAGTCTAGGATAGATAGCTATCATTTTATCTCGAAGATTTGTAGATATATAATCGCTTATTTCTCTAGGAGATTTTATAGGGTTAAACCTAGGAAGGATAAAAGTAAAGATAAAAATACCCAGCAAAATCATAGAAGAAGCTGTAATATAACTATGCTTAACGGGAGAATGAAAAGCTGCAATAAGAAAAAAAAGTCCAACAATAAAAAACGCTATTGCAACCATAATAGTAGTGTCGCTTCCTATCAGATCTACAATCTCTGCGTACTTGTCATATGCTAAAAATATATAAACAGCTCCTAGGAGCAAAACAAGAGAGGGAATAAAAGTAAACAACTTAGCTATTTTGCTATTTTGTTTATCACTTTCATTTATAAAAAAACCAAGTAATATAGCTAAAGCAGGGTATATTTGCACTATATACACGCTTCTTTTGGCAGGTGAAAGAGAAAAGAAGAACAAAGTAAAGGAGACCCATATGACTAAAAATTGCAACATTTTATTCTCTTTTAGTTTCTCTAGGTTAATAAAAATATATCCCAAGAAAAAAAACCAAGGGAAGAAGTCGCCAGGTAGTATACTAAAGTAGTAATACCACGGTCTAAAGTGGTGCCAGGGATCCATATAACGAGTTATATTTTGCTTAAGTAGAATCTCTCGAGCGTAAACCTCCCCTGCCATATAAACAGCTGGAACAAGCCAAAAAGAGATCACAACAATCCACAAAGCAAAAGCCTTTAACCAAGGAAGCTTCTTAAGGGTTGTTTTATCGTTTATAAAGATGTAAATAACAAGAGATACGAGCGGAGGTATAAAACCGGCAGGGCCTTTAGTTAGAGTTGCCAAAGCACCCAAAAAAAAGAAAAGATAAAAGTAACCTTTTTTTCTATGCTTAATAAAAAACCAGATAGTTATGTAAGAAAGAGTTACCCAAAGAAGAAGAAGCATATCTATCTGTCCCACATGTCCCTGCCATATTATTTTTGCCGTTGAGATAAATATAAGTGCTGACAAAAAACCTACATTTTCTCCAAATTCTCTTTTAGCAAAAATAAAAATTAGCAAAGTAACAGCAATAGCAGCTAAAGCAGAGGGTATACGTGCAGACAGCTCATTAAAACCTAAAAATTTAGCAAAAAATATTACACTCCAGAAAAAAAACGGTGGTTTTTGTGAATATATTTCGCCGTTTAACAAGGGAACAAAATAACTAGAGTTTTTATCCATCTCTTTTGCAACTTGAGCGTACCTTGGTTCGTCCGGATTCCAAAGGTCTCTAGAGACTATACCCGCGAAAAAGAGTAGACTTGAGATAAATAAGAGAACAAAATGCAGTCTCACTGCTAGTTTTTACACTCCCGAGCTTTTTCCCTGTATATAAAGTATAGGTTTCTAGAGTAAACCAAAACTCCCGTACTTTGCCCTATTACAAAAACGGGATCTTGTCTGTATATAGCATAGCTAAGCAGAAGAATACCTCCTGCAAGTGAAAGGTACCAAAAACTGACAGGAATAATACTCTTCCGAATCTTCTCGCTTGCTATCCATTGCACTAGGAACCTGCTCGCAAACAAAGCTTGTCCCAAGAACCCTACAATTAACCATACAGTATTAATTTCCATCGTTATCACCAGCCTCTACAAACTCTATTACGTCCCATCTGTTGAGAAACCATCTAACTCCCCACAAATCGTACAAACCTTCCAACAACCTATCTAGAATACCGTATTTACTTTTTCCTGCCATTCTAGGGCGGTGAGTAACTTCTGTTTCGGCTATCTTTCCACCTATTTTGATAACCAAAGCAGGTATAAACCTGTGCATATTTTTAAAAAAAGGTATTTTTTGTACCAACTCCTTTTTATATCCTTTCAGAGAGCATCCTACATCGCTAACGGGATCTCCTATAATAAAATTACGAACAGAATTTGCTATCCTAGAAGCTATTTTGCGAAATAAAGAATCTTTTCTCGATACCCTAACACCAGATACCATGTCAAATTCTTCGAGCAAAGAGAGAATCTTAGGTATATCTTTAGGGTCGTTCTGTAAGTCAGCGTCGAGAGTAACTACAAACCTACCTTGTGCCATTCTAAAGCCTACCCACAAAGCAGCTGATTGCCCCATTCTACGTACAAGTTTGTATACTCGAACCTTAGGGTCATTTTTACTAATACTGGACAAAATTTCAAAGGTTCTATCATAACTAGCATCATCTACGAATATTATCTCGAACTTATAGTTATCCAACACTTTCTTTATTTCTGAGACCAAAAGTTCTATATTTTCTTCCTCGTTAAAACAAGGAATAACAATCGATACTTCAGGGAATGACACTTAGAACCTCTTTATCTAGAAATCCTTCAAACTGCGAAATATTTTCCTTAAACATAGCCGCAAGGTATTCCGCCTTCTTCTTGTATTCATCTTGAGAACTCCAACCCAGCCAAGGAAAAAGAATATCTTTAGGAACTCCATCTATCCTAGTAGGGATAGAAAGATTAAAAACCGGCATAGTTTCTGTCTTGACCTCTGCTAACTCGCCTGTTAATACTGCATCTACTATTCTCCTAGTTACAGGGAGTGGAATCCTTTCCCCTCTACCGTATCCGCCTCTGCTCCAGCCAGTATTTATAAGCCAAACGTTTGCTTTGTATTTTGCTATTCTATCAACAAGCATCTCAGCGTATCTGGTAGGATGAAGAGGCAAAAAAGGAGCTCCAAAACAAGCACTGAAAGTAGCTACAGGATCTGTAATTCCTCTTTCCGTTCCTGCCACTTTAGCAGTATAACCGGAAAGAAAATAGTAAATTATTTGATTTCTATTTAATCTAGCTACAGGTGGTAAAATTCCAAAAGCATCAGCGGTTAGAAAAATTACATTCTTAGGTGTTCCAGCTAAACCTGAAGTATCTATGTTATTAAGAAAATACAAAGGATAGCTAGAACGTGTATTTTCAGTTTTTGTATCGGAGTCAAAATCGATTTCTCTCGTTTTATCAATCAAAACGTTTTCCAAAATAGCACCAAACCTAGTAGAAGCATTAAAGATCTCTGGCTCATAATCTTTATTTAACCTTATAACTTTCGCATAACATCCACCTTCAAAGTTAAAAATCCCCTCCTCTACCCAACCGTGTTCGTCATCTCCTACTAAAACCCGTTTCTTATCAGAGGACAAGGTAGTTTTACCTGTACCTGAAAGTCCAAAGAAAAGAGCCACATCGTTAACCTTATCGCCATAATTACAGCTGCAATGCATACTCAGGGCTCCACGGAGGGGAAGGTAATAGTTCATCACTGTAAACATACTCTTCTTTATCTCCCCACCGTATAAAGTGCCACCTATAAGAACCATACGTTTAGTAAAATTTAGAACTATAAAAGTTTCCGAACGAGTGTTATGTAACGAGGGATCTGCTTTACATCCAGGTAAATCTATTACCAAAAAATCTGGTTTAAACCTCTTTAGAACACTCTTATCACTTTCTCTTATAAACATGTTGTAAGCAAACAAAGAGTGCCACGCTTTTTCAGTTATAACCCGCACTCTTATTCTATAAGACTTATTTGCACCTAAATAACCATCAAAGACAAAAAGATCTTTATCACGAACATATTCCTTCATCGAAGATAAAAGTTTATCGAAAGATTCTGTATCTATAGGCCTATTTACTTCTCCCCACCAAATATTGGAAGCTGAATTATCGTCTTTTACTACAAACTTATCTTTAGGAGATCTTCCAGTAAACTCTCCAGTATCAACAACTAAAGAACCACAGTTAGCAAGCATGCCTTCGTTCCTTAAAACAGCTTCTTCTACAAGCTCAGCAGGAGACAAATGCCACAACACCTTTCCAGCCTCAGGAAAAGGAAAACTCTCTATCTCCACAGGTATAGCCACACCTACATGTTCCATTAAAAGCCTCCTTTCATGTAGTATTATATGTAGAGTATCAGATTACTTCTATATATAACAGTTTTAAATTAAGAGAGGGGGATTGAATGAGAATAGAGGGCAAAAAAATCCTAATTTTAGGAGGGCCAGGCCTCGTAGGAACAGCTGTGTGTTACGAGCTTTTTAAAAGAAAACCTAAAGTGCTTCAACTTCACGGCTTGACAAAAGAAGAAACAGAGGCAGCTAGAGATGAGTTACTAAGAGAAGCTGAAAATACGGAACTTAGAATTTCGTGGGGAGATATATTTGGATTTGCAGAACCCAAAAGTAGAGAAGAAGCAATTGCTGCTAATATACATTCTCTCAAAGATGAAGATCTAGATTCATTTCTCCTTTACAAAATTTTAACGGATCTAAAACCAGACATAGTGATAGATTGCGTAAATACCGCTACAGCAATAGCCTATAGAGATATATTTGCAGCAGCTGAAAACCTTTTTGAAAAAGTAAAAGACAATAAAGCAGAACCAGATGATATATATTCAGTTTTGGAAAGTTTGTATATACCCAGATTGATACGACATATACAAGTTCTTTATCACGGGATGACAGCAGCAGGATGCGCAATATATATAAAGGTAGGTACCTCTGGAACCGGAGGTATGGGGTTAAACATACCGTATACACATTCGGAAGAGCGTCCAAGTAGAGTACTATTATCCAAGAGCGCAGTTGCAGGAGCTCAAACCCTACTACTTTTCCTCATGGCTCGTACTCCTGGAGCACCAATCACTAAAGAAATCAAACCAGCAGCAGCTATAGCGTGGAAAAAGATAGCGTACGGTCCCATCATTAGAAAAAAAGAGCCTCTCCGCTTGTTCGAAGCACAACCTATACCTTTAGGAAAAAGATTTAAATCTTACGACCCAACTGTACCTGCTAAAGAAACCGGTGAAATTCTTAAATCTGTTTATATCCACACTGGAGAAAACGGTATATTCAGCCTGGAAGAATTTGCTATGTTAACAACTGCCGAGCAGATGGAGTTCGTTACACCAGAAGAAATAGCTCAATACCTAATATTTGAGATAGAAGGTAGAAATACAGGGCACGATATAATAAACGCGTTGGATAACGCAGTTTTGGGACCATCCTACAGGGCAGGCCTTATGAGACACTGGGCATTGGAAATGATGTGCGAACTTGAAAAACGTTATAACACACGCAGTGTAGCATTCGAGATGCTAGGTCCGCCGCGAAACTCGAAGTTGCTTTTCGAAGCACATCTACTAAGAGAAGAGTTTGGTACTATGAAAGCTGTAATGGAAGCATCAGCAACAGATGTTACAAATCGTTTAAACAAACTGATCACAGAGAAAGACCCTTCTTTAGCAAGCGAAATAATATCGATAGGAATTCCCATAATACTAGATTCAGGGGAGATAATCAGAGCACCAAAAGTGATATTACCCGCAAACGCTGACGAAGAGGTGACTCCAGAAAAACTGGAAGCCTGGATCCACGATGGTTGGGTAGACCTGCGCAAGAAAAATATAGAAAAATGGCAAGAGAGGTTTAGAAAGATACAAGAAGAGATAATGTCTATACCCGATAACGACACCTCTAGTAGATTTTTAAGAAATAAGCACTTCTGGGATGAACAGAAAGGAATACAGCCTGGAAAGATAGTTGGATGGATTCTATCAGTAGAAGAAAAAGGGTTGAGAATAAAACATTAAAAACTTGTAAAAGAGGTAGGAAATGTTTATATCAAACAGAGTTAAAGGGCTCGCAGGTAGCGTATTTTCAAAATTTCTAAAAGAAGCCAAAAATGCTAAAGAGATATATCCCCTACACGTAGGAGACAGTTGGCTTACCCCTCCTAAAGAATTGATAATGGAAAATTTAAAACACTCATCTCATCCCCACATTAATAAATACGCACCTCCTGGAGGGATCCCTGAATTGAGAGAAAAAATAGCAGAGTTGTGGAGCAATAAGCTCAACACAAACCTTACCAAAAACAATGTAATGATAGCTGCAGGAGCAACAGGTGCATTGGCAAGTGCACTAGCCTCTATAGTAGATCCAGGAGATGAAGTGATAATCTCAGCTCCTTACTGGCCTCTTATAGCAGGAATAGTAAAAAGCTTATCCGCTAAAGTAATAGAAGCACCGTTTATATTAGACTTTTCCATTCAAGAAGCAGACAAAACCATAGAACTCCTAGAACAATTACGTACAGATAGAACAAGAGCTATCTACATAAATACTCCAAATAACCCAACCGGTAAAGTATTGCCTAAGGAACTACTTTATAAAATTGGTAAATGGGCTCATGACAGAAAACTGTGGATTATTTCAGACGAAGTGTATGAAGATCTTATTTATAAAGGATCGCATACTTCCCTGTATTCACTGTTCCCTCATAACACTGTAGTGGCACATGCGTTTTCTAAAAGCTTCGGTGTAGCAGGATATAGATGCGGATTTCTAATAGCCAACGATGAAATAATAAAAAACGCAATTAAAGTCTCCACCTACCTCTTTTACTCTACAACACACCCTGTACAAGTAGCTGCTTTAAAACTACTGAATTCAAATTTTTCAGATTGGATAAAAAATGCAGTAGATCAATATAGAGAGATAGGTAGATACGTAGCGGAACAATTAAAAGTACCCCCTGCTGAAGGTAGCACCTTTCTTTTTCTAGACCTATCAAGGTTTCTAGACAACAAAACATTAGACCTTTTGCTAGAAGAACTTGCTAAAGAAGGGGTTTTGCTAGCACCTGGTTACAGCTTTGGTCCTTTCGATAGTTGGGTACGCTTATGTTTTACCGCTATACCTCCAGAAAAAACAAAAAAAGGGGTAGATATCTTATTGCACAAACTATACTCTTAATAAAGCTGCTCCCCAATGCAAACCAGCACCTAAAGCACAGAAAGCAACAAGAGAATTATCCTTTATAAGACCTTTTTCGCGAGCCTCGTAAAACACCAATGGAATAGTTGCAGAGGTGGTATTACCGTACTTATGAATATTGTTATACACCTTATCGGGAGAAAGCTTTAAGTTTTTCCTAACCATCTCATTTATGCGTAGATTAGCTTGGTGCATAACAAGCAAATCTATATCGTCTACGCCCAAACCGTTACGCTCCAGTAATTCTACAGTTATAGATGGCATAAGGGATACTGCTAATTTGAATACTTTTCGCCCTTCCATATAAGGAATAAAAGAATCATCTTTGAGAGTACGTTCACTTACATAAGGTCTATCAACCGAGCCAACACCTGGAACTCTTAATATCTCCACGTCCTTTCCATCTCCCCTAGTCAAAACATCTATAATACCTTTATCACTTTCCTCAGCTTGAAACACCATAGCACCGGCTGCATCACCAAATAAAACCAAGAGATGTCTAAACCTCGTATAAAAATCATACTCATCCTGGGGAATCTCTCCATCATCTTCTCCCATTACTACTTTCCACGCCTTTTCTGAAAAAGGCATAAACTCCGTGTGAACATCTGTCCCAACAAGAAGCACTGTTTTAGCAACACCCGCACGTATTAGCACATCGACAACCTGTAGTCCATATACAAACCCAGAACATTGTTGCCTAATATCTAAAGACGGCAAAGGATCTAAACCGAGTTTTGTTTGAATCAACGTAGCACTGCCAGGAAAGTAATGGTCAGGTGTCATAGTAGCACAAACTATATAATCTATCTCGTCCTTATCAATTCCAGCATCTTCTATAGCGTTACGTGCAGCAACTGCACCCAAATCGGATGACGCCGTACCCTCATTTACAAAATACCTACTTTCTATTCCCGTACGTTCCCGTATCCATTGGTCACTAGTGTCCATTATTTTAGCTAACCTGCTGTTAACAACCTTATTTTGAGCCACACATATACCACATCCCTTAAAAACAGCCCTCACCATAACCAATCCCCCCGAAACAAATTCTAACTTTTCACACTACTTCTTAAACCTTATAAGAGACAAAAATTCTTCCCTAACCTCCTTTTTAAAAAACACTCCCCTTATAGCAGAAGTAACTGTAACAGCACCGGGCTTTTTCACTCCCCTCATCTCCATACACAGATGACGTGCTTCAATAACAGTCATAACACCCAAAGGTTCGAGTTTTCTCCATATAAATCTAACTATCTCTTCAGTTAAATTTTCCTGAACTTGGGGTTTCTTAGAATAGAAATCAACTATACGTGCTATCTTAGATAAACCTATAATCTTACCCTTTGGGATATAAGCTACATGTGCTTTTCCATAAAACGGTACCAAATGATGAGCGCATAACGAATAAAAAGGAATATCTTCAACTATAACCATCGTTTCATACTGCTTATCGTTGGGAAATATAGTTATATCTGGCTCAGAAGCTTTTACGCTAGAAAAGAGCTCGCTAAACATTTCAGCTACCCTCTGAGGGGTATCTATTACATTAGGATCTTTTAGATCCACACCAAAACTATCCAAAATTTCTCTTATCGCGTTTTTGACTCGGTAAAAGTTATCTCTATTCATAAAACCCCTAAAATAGTAAAATTTTTATATATGTCCTTCCTAGATTCAAACCTTCTCGACTCCAATTTTATAGAAAATATCCACAAAAAAGGAAGCATTCCTTCCGAAATATTTGACTACAAATTCTACCTTATATGGGAAACGCTGAATTTCTATGTGCAAAAAGTAGCCCAAAGAATAAACAACACCTTAAAAACCAAAAAAATTAACGAATTTTCCTTGTCAGATAAAAAGAGAGATCTGTATAAATGGATAGAAAAAGCTTCAATAAATTCCGTACAAAACGTTACTGAAGAGGAACTTGCCAAAAAATTACTACTATATTCCCCCGAGTTAAAAACCGTTTTAAACATGATAAAAGTAGCTGAAATAACCCTCTTAGATTATTTTTTTGAAAACAAACTACCTCAAAAAACGCTTACTTCACCCAAAAACTTATCCCTATGGTACAAATTTTTCTCAAACGACAACCCTATATATAACGTAAATAATAAGCTTCTAAAATGGATAATGAAGAAATTAGAGTTTCCTAAAGAGCTTAAAGTGCTAGAATTAGGAGGAGGTGTAGGGAGTACCACATTTAGTATACAGGAAATTTTACTTGATAAAACCGATAGGCTAGAATATATCTACTCAGACATCCACCCGTTGTTTATAAGACAGGTTAAAAGAAAAAACAACTTTCCCCATTTAAAAACAATCCATCTCAACTTTGACAAACCTTTCGAACCTCAAGGAATACCCAAAAACGGCGTAAACGTTGTTATAGCTGTAAACGCTTTACATAACGCTTACCATCTAGAAAAAACGTTACTTGAGATTTACAATTCCCTCTCAAGCGGTGGTTATCTGATAATATCTGAAGCAGTAAAAATCTATAAGGACCAACCTATAGCACTTGAGATCATATTCAAACAGCTGGAGATAGATATACAAGTAACAGAAAAAAGAAAATCCTCTGGATTTCTAGAGTATAAAACTTGGTGTAACCTATTACAGGAGACTAACTTTAGCAATCTAACGGTATACCCAGATCTGGATTCTATAACTTCTCTTTACCCACGTTGTAACATTGTAGCAATAGTAGCTAGAAAAGCGTAAATCACCAGCTGAAACTATCTACGTAATTTCTTTCCAATTCATCATAAGCGTTCGCTATTCTAATAACCTCTTCGAAAGGCAAACTAAACTTAACTTCACCAAATCGAGCCACAGGTGCAACACCTGTAAGAGTCCCACAAACACAAATCTCTTCCCAGGACTCAATATCTTTAATTAACGCAGGACGTTCTATATATTCTATCCCCTTATCTCTAAAAATTTTTAATATCTTCTCTCTAGTAATTCCTGGAAGTATATGATTATCTAAAGGATGTGTAAACCAGATTCCACCAATTTTAACAAAAACGCTGGATGATCCTCCTTCTCGAACTTCTCCTCTAGAAGATACAAAGACAACTTCGTCAAAACCTTCCTTTTGAGCTTTTATCTTAGCCAACACATTTGCAGCAAGGCTAGTTACTTTTATATCACATCTACCCCATCTAAAATCGTCTATAGGAATAACTTTTAAAGGATCTGAAGGTAGACTAGCAGGAACAGCATCAGATAAAAGCATAAAAACTGTGGGTAAAAGTCTTTTAGAAGGTAAATGCTCTCTAAATCGATCTGTTCCTCTAGATATTTGTATATACAGAGAACCAAATTTTAGTCCTTCTTTTTTCAAATAGATATTTATAAAATACTTCAAATCCAAATCGTGCGTTATCCCTACCTCTTCCAAATTGCGTTCCAACCTAGCCAAATGCTCATTTAACCACAGAGGTACACCTTCTCTTATCTTTATAACCTCATAAATTGCGTCTCCAAAAAGGAAACCCCTATCCAAAGGGGACAAACATGCTCTTTCCAAACTAACAAAGTCACCGTTCAAAAAGCATCGTTGAATCATACAAGATTAGCTAACTCCTTCCAATCGTCATTCTCCAACATATCTTTAACGTCCAGCATAAATCTATCAGCATCGGCTCCATCCACAATTCTATGGTCATAGGAAATACTGAAATAGGACATAACCCTTATAGCTATCATATCGGTTCCATCAGCAGAGGTTACTACTACAGGCCTTTTTTCGATAACTCCTATACCAAGAATAGCCACCTGGGGTTGATTTATAATAGGTGTACCGCACAAGCTACCAAATACTCCTGGGTTAGTTATAGTAAAAGTTGCTCCCTGCACTTCATCGGGCTTTAATTTTTTAGCTCTAGCTCTATCTGCCAAATCGTTAGCTGTACGGGCTAACCCTACTATACTCAACTCATCTGCATTTTTTATAACAGGAACTATAAGCCCTGGGTTAAGATCAACAGCTA
>JALWYX010000033.1:0-7515 GCA_027078415.1 Thermoanaerobaculia bacterium | reverse complement strand
TTTATAAACTATATTATCTCCATCCACAGAAGCATTTAACCTTTTATGTTTTTTTAACGCGGCAGCAACAGCCTTGAATATAAAAGGCATAAAAGTAAGTTTTGTTCCATAGAGCTGCTGAAATTTGTTTTTTACTTTATTTCTCAACCTATACACTTTAGTCATATCTATGTGAAAAAAAGTTGTAACGTGTGCAGAAACATTCTTAGAGTAGATCATATGTCTCGAGGTTATAAGCCTAACACGATCCATAGGCTCTATCTCTACATCCTCACCCTCCCTGTACGGAGGCACATAGAAATCTTTCCAGGGAGGCCACCAATGAGGAACTCTACCCAAATCAGCAGCCACTGCAGCTTCAGAGACGGCAGGAGCAACCTTGGTCTCCTGCACCGTAACCTTCTGTTGCTCTATAAAAGCAAGTATATCGGCTTTCGTTACTCTCCCGTGAATACCGGTACCTGGCACTTTAGATAGATCTATCCCATGCTCCTGAGCTATTTTCCTAACCACAGGACTGGAAAACTTCCTTATCCTTTCAGCAGTATCGGTAACAGTAACCTCTTCCTCTTCACTTACTTTTGCAACCTCAGGTTGTACAGACTCCTTTGTCTCTTCTACCTTCTCTTTAGTAACTTCTTCCAATTTTTCACCCTCTTCAGCTATAAGAGCAACAACTTCGCCAACAGGTACAGTTTCACCCTCTTGTTTTAAGATCTTGCTTATAACTCCTTCAACCGGCGATGGTATTTCAGCATCTACCTTATCTGTAGAGATCTCAAATATAGGTTGATCCTTAGATATCTTATCTCCCTCTTTTACCAACCATCTGGTTATAGTACCTTCGGTAACAGATTCCCCCATTTGCGGCATAACTACTTCGAAAACCATAAGAATCCCCCCTTTTTACATTAAATATGGATAGCAGATCCAAGAGTATCGTGTGCAGCTTCCATTATCGCTTCAGATAAAGTAGGATGTGGATGCATAGTAAGTGCCAACTCCTCAACCGTAGATTCTATTTTAAGAGCTACTCCAGCCTCACTAATTAAATCGGTTGCATGAGGACCTATTATATGAACTCCCAACAACTCATCGTACTTTTTCTCCCCCACCACTTTGACAAATCCTTCCTGTTTACCTAAAATAGCCGCTTTCCCTAAAGCGGTGAAAGGGAATTTTCCTACTTTTATATCGTATCCTCTACTTTTTGCTTCTTCTTCAGTTAAACCTATACTTGCAACTTCTGGACTACAGTAAGTACAGGAAGGAACATGATCGTAATTTATAGGATGGGGATCTAAACCAGCTATAAACTCAACAGCTACAATACCTTCAGCGGATGCCACATGTGCAAGTTGAGGTGTAGGTATTACATCTCCTATGGCAAAAATATTCTCCACATTGGTTCTCATAAACTTATCTACTTTAATAAAGCCTTTATCCATCTCAATCCCCACTGTTTCCAAACCTATACCTTTGGTAGCTGGTGCCCTACCAACAGCTATAAGAACCACTTCCGACTCCAATAACTTTTCTCCAGAGCCGGTGGCTAATTTTAGCAACACTCCCTCCTCTTTTACCGAGACTTCTGTAACACTAGAAGAAGTGTAAACTTCTATCCCCCTTTTTCTAAAACTCTTTTCAAGTTCTTTAGAAATTTCACTATCCTCAAGAGGCAATATCCTAGGCATCATCTCAACTATATACACTTTTGACCCAAAGCTGTTAAATATAGATGCAAACTCTACTCCTACCGCACCCGCACCTACAACTACTATCGATTTATACACCCTATCAAACTCTAAAATTTCATCAGAACTGAGCACCCTCTCACCATCAAACTTAGCTACAGGAATTTCTCTAACAACAGAACCCGTAGCTACTATTATATTCTTCGCCTCTACTATCGTCTTATCACCATTTTTAGAAACTTCTATCTTACCCTTATCTACGATTTTACCCCAACCCAATATACGCTCTACCTTATTTTTCCTAAATAGATATTCTATTCCTTTAGCATTTTTTCCTACAATCCTATCTTTATACTTATGCAATTCACTAATATCCAGAGAAGGTTTTGAACATTGAATACCAAATTTACTCGCGTTCTTAAATCCGTCAAACATCTCCGCACTATGCAATATAGCTTTTGTAGGAATACATCCTCTATTAAGGCATGTACCACCTAACTTCTCATCTTTTTCTATCACAACTGTCGACAATCCTAACTGCCCAGCTCGGATAGCAGCCACATAACCACCAGGGCCACCCCCTATAATAGCTAAATCATACAATTTTCCCATCTACTTCCTCCTCTAAAGAAGAATACTTATATTTCCCGCTAACCTCGATAACTTGACCTACAGGATTAAAAGGATCATGTTGAAAAACAGAAATCCATCTCTCCGAAACTGCGCATCTTAACCACTTATATTTGTTTTCCATAGTCATCATAGGATAAAGATCGAAACTCATAGTCCATAACGGATTAAGGTGAGCACTCATAGGAACTAGATCCGCCCAAAAAACCAAGCTTCTATCTCCACCATTTACCAGCGTTATAGACATACCCAAAGTATGTCCAGGAACCACCACAGTTCTTACTCCATCCGCAATATCTATCTCATTTTCAAAATAAACCAAACAACCTTTTTCTAAAAGTGGAAGGAAATTTCTCTTATCGTAACCCTCCTTCTCTCTATACTCAGGAAAAAGTGCTCTCTCCAACTCCTTTTTACTCACAAAATAGGTGGCATTCTCAAAAGTTGGAACAAACCTACCATCGCCATTACTACGAGTAGCCCATCCGCAGTGGTCAAAATGTAGATGCGACAAAACAACCTTTGTCACCTCCGAACTCTTAAAACCCAACTCCCTGAGCTTGTCTAACAAAGAACTTTTTCTCTCTATTGCAAAAAACTTCTCCTCTTTTTCAGATAACTTGTCACCCAAACCAGCATCAAGAAGCACAACTTCTCCATCTCCTACCAAAAGCAAAGAATAACTAGCCATAAGTATACGATTTTCTTTATCTACATCAACCTTCTTACTCCACAAAACTTTAGGCACAACCCCAAACATAGCACCGCCATCCAGGCGAAAAAAAACATCATTTATAAAGAAACATTCCCACTTTCCTACCCTCATACTCATATGAGTTTACAAAAGTTGAACACTAAAAAAAAGTGGAATATCCTCTTCCCAGAAAAATATCTAAAAAACACTATCCTTGCCTTCTAAAAATACCTACCTCCTATATATTACAACCAATCTCTAGTAGCTATAGATGATATAAAAACTTTATCAGAATATAGAGAATCTATTCTATCATATTGGTAAAAAGTAAAAAAATAACTTATATTAATTTTATATGGTTAGATCACTTGTGGTATTTGCTTTACTCTTAATCATCAAGTATCTAGGCAAAATATTTTACAGCTACAAAGAGGAGTGGATAGGTAAAAAGCCTAAAGATTGGAAGAAGGTAAAAATAGTTGCTATTTTAAATCACACCAGTCTGTTTGACGTTTTGGTAGCAGGATTTGGTAAAAACAGCGTACTTTGGAGATTTGCCCGCTACGGTGTATTACCGGTAGCGGAGAAAACTATAAAGAGGAAAATAATAGGGCTGCTCTTTAAACTTGCATCAAGGGAGGTAATAGCTCTTACTAGGAAACGTGACGAAAGTTGGTACAGATTTATAGGCAAAATAACCAATGAATCGTTGGTTGCAATAATGCCAGAAGGTAGAATGAAACGTAAAAACGGTCTAGATGCAAATGGAAACCCTATGACAATTAGAGGTGGAATAGCTGATCTTTTAGAAGTTTTTTCAGAAGGTGAAATGGTAATAGTGTACCTTGGGGGAATGCACCATATCCAAGCGCCAGGTGAAAAAATACCGCGTATATTTAAAAAAATAAATGCAAGATTTCAATTAGTAGATATACATCAATATAAGAAAGAAATTTTTAGAAGAATGGAAAAAGAGAAAAAGAGTTTTAAACAGGTAGTTATAGAAGACTTCACCCGCAGAAGAGATACCTTTTGCCCACCACAGGAATAGAGATAGAAAAACTGCTTTTGAAGCAGAGAAAATCTTATTAACAAATTAAATTACAAAACGCGCTAATAACCTCTTACCAAACATACAAACGGGTACCACAATACTCAAGACCTACAATCTTTTTTATAAGAGATTAACAGAAGCACCTAGAAGTTCAATAGTTAACATGGGTAAGCTATATCAACAAGTTTGTGAAAGCATAAAAGATACATTTCTCACTCCAAATTATTATTACAAATTAAAACGAACAGATGAGCTATTGAAGTTTTTTATAAAAGAACAGCTTAGAATCGTTCTCATAATAAAAAATTTGAGCAAGATCGTTTAATATTATATCCACTCTATAAGAACCCGTCTCCCAAAAATCATTACCACCGCCTCTTCTAACCCTCTTGGTATTTGTATAAACTCTGTCTTCTAAAAAAGCTTTTATACGTGTTAGAAACGGGTAACTAGAGATTATTTCTTGCTTAGAATCAAACGGCATTGGATTAAGCCAAAAGTCAGCCTTTAAGGATCTAATAAATGCTGTTTCGGGATCTAGAGAGATAGACCCTACATCTCCAACTCCATCCCATACGTATTGCACCTTCAAATCCCTAAACATCTTAGCAACCAAGCTATTGCCACCAGGAGCAAACCAGATACCTCTATAAGGTGCTCCAGATGTTACAATCAACTTTTTCTTAGGTTTAGGAAGAGTATTAACAATTTTATAGTAGTTATTTTCTATCAGCTTAACAATCTGAAGAGCCTTTTCAAACGTGGTATTTCCACAAAGTAAAGAAGTTACAGCTAACCATTTACTTCTATCAAGAGGAGATTCCTCCAACCATTCAGATTCTATTAATACCTTTATTCCACTTTCGTTCAAACGGCTAAGCCTATCAAAATCGGAAGCATTTACAGCGTAAGCTACCACAACTTCCGGCTTTAAAAAAATAACTTTCTCAAGATCTAGCACTCCAGACGGTAAGGAAACACCTTTTATCTTGCCTATTTTAAAAAGTTTAACAATCTCTTTGTCATAAACGTTAACTACCCTATCATGTCCAACTACTCGCTCTAAACAATCAACGGCCTTAAGGTGTGCTATATAAGGAGAAGCTGTAGTAACTATCCGTTCAACAGGATAATGTATAGAATTTTTATCACCCGGCATTCCTCTTGGGAGAAAATAGTAAACCAACTCTCTCCTGCTGTTTTTCCATGGATTACGCACAGTAAGAATATATCGCTGTCCATCTTGATAAATAGTGAAATTAGTACTCTCTATAAGAATCTTAGAGTACAGAAAATTAGAGAAAAAAATGAAAAGGCACGCTGTAAAGCGTGCCTTACTAAACTTTACCATCTAAATACAATTCCACCTCTTGTGGTTCTTCCAGGAGCTGTATAACCTTTAATATCCTCGTACCTTTCATCGGTAAGATTATCTACCTTTAGAGAAAACGTCATCCTACTATTAAATCGGTAAAAAATTCCTACCGATAACAAGTTATAATCATCCAGCTTTTCTCCGTTAAATTCAAATCTTTCTCTAGCTACGTTAATAGTTCCAAACAACTTAAGGGGAATAGAACCTGCCTTATAGAACAGAGATACAACTAACTTGTGTTTGGGCCTTCTAGGAAGAGGCCTACCAGTTTGTATATCTAATGTTTTTAAATTGGTATAGCTACCTCTTATATCAAAACTTTTAGTTTTAGCTCTAAGAACAGTTTCAAAACCTTCAACCTTGGCCCTACCTATATTAGCAGGCTTAAAAGTAGTAAAGTCAAAAATTATAAGATCCTTAAACTCCGTAGAAAAGTAAGATACAAGATACGACACATTAGTTACTTCACCTTTTATACCTATCTCATAACTTATACTAGTTTCAGGCAAGAGTTCAGGATTACTGTATCCTGGAAAATAAAGGTCGTTTATAGTTGGTGCCCTAAAACCTGTTGAATAGTTAGCTACCATTCCTATTTGATCAAATAACTGCACAAAAGAAGATAGACGGTACGTAGTCTCTGTACCAAACAGCGAGTGGTCGTCTGTTCTAACACCAAAATTTAAAGTAAAACGTGGCAACTGAAGATGGTTTTGTAGGTAAACATACTTTAACTTTATAGACCTATCAAAATTATTATCTGACACACCTTTCCTATCTTCAGCTCCTAAGCCCAAAATAAAAGAGTAATTAGTAAAATTTACTCTAGAGTAGCTCTCAACTGTAGAATTTTTTGAAGTCATATCGAAATTATGAAACAAAGTATCCTCATCCTTTCCTACATAATTATCTCTTACACTACCAGCTATAAAGTACTGCTCTACACGCGGAGAGAAAGAAAAACCTGCATTTAAAGCTAAGACTCTTAAATCTTGTTCGGAAATGTAATTAGGATCATCTTCCGGTAGTCCTGTAGCAAAGGAAAAACCATCTAAAGAACCCTTAGCTTTAACTAGCAACGAATCTACATCAACAAACGCCCTATCACCAAACAAAAGATTTATTCCGGAGATTACGGACAGCGAACGTGTGGGATCTCTCTCAGTGTTACCTCTAAGTTCAGATGCAGCTGAAAAACCGTCGGAATCAAAGTAATTTATATCTGCATACCATCTAGCTTTATCGAAACTACGTACTCCAGAAAAAGATGCTAACTTACTACTCCTACTTCCATAGCTAAACATCAATTTATACTTGTAATCCCTTTTATAAACAGGAATCAAATTTATAACACCACCCATAGCTTCAGAGCCGTAGACACTACTCTGGGAACCCTTCAGTAACTCTATATCTAAACCAGATGAATGGAGATTAGCAAAATCAAATCCTCCCGAAAGTGTAGAATTTAGCTTGATACCTTTAAAAAGTACAAGCGTTTGATTTGAACCAGCTCCTCTTACAAACAGCGAAGTAAGTTTACCGTAACCACCACTTTGAACAACAGATAGTGAAGAAGAGAAATAGTTCAGCGCTTCGTATACAAAGAAAAAATCTCCTTCTTCTACAATTTGATAGTTTATTTTTTCCAAGAAGAAAGGAGAATTTTTTAAAGTGATTTCGTATTTAGTAGCCGTTACGAAGAGTTCTTCTTCAAAGGTAGTGTTTTTTGTTTGTGCAAAAGCGAGAGTTCCAGATAAAAATATTAACCCAATCTTTTTCACGGTTCTTCCCTCCCTCGAGGAAGATTGCCGTCTTCTGGTACCAAGTTTCCTGGCTCGGGATCGCCCTACTCGCCACGCCTTCCCAGCCTACGCCAGTGGCTTACTGTGGCTTTCGTCACCCTTACAGTCGCGGGGCGGCGTGGGCTTTCCACCCAACTTCCTTGAAATACCAGAAGGCGTAAGTTAACACTTTCAACCACAACCTAGCGCCTTTGGCTACAACCACTTTTTCAATATCCACAATACCTTTAAACCACCCCTTGTTCTCACCTCCCCTCTCTATAAAC
>JALWYX010000032.1 GCA_027078415.1 Thermoanaerobaculia bacterium | reverse complement strand
GGGGAAACGATCACAAGAGAGCAATGGAGATAGAAGAGGTAGTAGAACAATTTATTTCTGAAGAATTGGCTAAAGAGGTTTTAAAAAACCTCGAAGATAGGGGATATCTTTTATGGGAGCATCATAGAGGATCTAACGCACGAGAAAGATTGGTATACCTTATAAAGGTAGGTACGATACCGAAGGTAGCTTTTATAACAGCTCTATATCATGTAGATAGAAACAACGTTTTCCTACAGCAATATATAGCAGAAGAAAATAAAAAGCTAACTTTTGTAGCTAAAGAGATATTTAATGCTTATCCAAGGTACAAGCTTATAACTTCGATAGCCAAAGGTGGAGAAGGGGAGGTTTATTTAGCGCACGATACAAAAATAGATCGTCTTGTAGCGATAAAAGTAATAAAGCAGTTCGATTACATCTCAAAAGAGAGATTGATGCTTGAAGCGAAAACTCAAGCGAAGATAGAGGACGAGCGTATAGGCAAGATTTACGATATTCAAGAAGTAGGAGATTATCCGTTTTTATGTATGGAATTTGTGGACGGTAGAACTTTAAAGCAAGCTGCTAAATTTCTTTCGATGGAACAGAAAATAGAACTTATACGTGAAGCGGCTCTAGCTATAGAAAACGCCCATAAAGAGGGAATAATACACAGAGATTTAAAGCCTTCGAATATCATGGTTAAGTGTAATAAGCAAGGAGAGTGCAGTGTAAAAATTCTAGATTTTGGATTGGTAAAAAATATAAAAACTGATCAGTTAACAGACGAGTTAGCAGGTCAACTAACACAAACTGGAGTAATAGTTGGAACACCTGGGTATATGGCTCCGGAGCAGATAGAAAAAAATCACGTAGATAGGAGAACCGATGTTTATTCTCTAGGAGCAACGTTATACGAGATACTTACAGGAAAACCGCTCTATCCAGGAAAAGATCCTATAAGAGTGATCACTAAGATATTAACTTCCGAGCCAGAGGATATAGAAAAGGTATACCCTGACATACCCAAACCTTTGGCAGCAATAGTAAAAAAAGCTATTTGCAGAGATCCAAACCAAAGGTATCAAACAGCCGGGGAATTTGCACGTGATCTGGAAAGATTCCTAAAGGGAGAAGTTATAACTATAGCAGAAACAAGAAATATAGAGCGAATAGTTGCGTATATTTGGAAACACCGACGTCTTATTATACCCGTCTTTATAATCTTTCTAATAGCGGTAACTTTATTAGGCATATATCTATATAAGGTAGCCCTGCATAACCGGCAGATTGGCATTGCACAGCAGATAGTGAGTTCTTTGAACGAATCGATCAGTGAAGTTAAAAAGAGTTACCTTCTACCTACTCACAACGTAGAAGATGTTCACCAAAAACTTTCTGCCCAGATATCAAACGCAGAAAATCAACTGAAATCCTTATCTCCTCCTCTTAAGCCGACAGTTTACCTTTATATAGGTAAAGCGTTTCACACTTTGGGTAACTACCTTAAAGCTATAGACTATCTCGAAAAAGCTTATAACGCCAATCTGACAGATGAAGAGTTGTTTTACTATTTAGGGTTATCGTATTTAAAACTTTACCATAGTCAACTACCTCTACTTACTCATACCATAAAAGATTACAGAAAAGAAAGAACAGAGAAGTTAGCAAAGTTGTATTTAGAACCGGCTCTTTTCTATATAAACGAGTTGGCGTCTCAAGAACAAAGTGAGAAAAAGCTTTTTATAGATGCTCTTTTATACTATCTAGAAGGTTCGGTAGAAGAATCGTTAAATATTTTAGATACCTTTGAAG
>JALWYX010000031.1 GCA_027078415.1 Thermoanaerobaculia bacterium | reverse complement strand
ACGAGGTTTGAGGTTTTCTCCTTTTCCTGATAACAGGCTTGTTCTCCTTATGCTTCGAGACTTGACGGGAGGTCGCTCATGTCATGCAAAAGTTTAGTTTACTATTCGGAAAATATCCTATAAAGCTCTTCTCTAACCTTCCTGAACCTAAACTCCTGCAAAGACGTGTTCACCTTTCTTAAACTTTTATCCAAAAGAAGTTTTTCTTTTTTTACAATAGATTTAGAGTCCGCAGATGAATAACTCAGCTTGTATAAACTTTTCAGTAATCCGTAATAATCCACTTGAGCGAAAATAAAAATACGGTAAGGAGTTTTTAACCAGTTCAAGTAATCTTTAATGAAAGAGTAAGATTCGTTATAATGGAATAACCATCCTTTATAGTCAGCCCCCCAAACCCCAAGATTTTCAAGGAGATTTTTTCTTTTAGGATTAAAGATTCCAAAAGTGAATATCCAACTAGGCTTAAAACTTACCTTTATTTCTTCAATAAGCTCCTTCAAAAATTGTTCATCCTTAAGACCTATATAGTTGCTCTCTCCTCTCCTTCTGAGTAATCCTCCAAGCGCTATATAGCGGTATCCTATCTTAAGAAGGCCTTTGTAGCAGGTTATGTAGTCTTCCAGAGAGATTCCTTGAGCAACGCCCACAAGCTTGAAACTATATTTTCCCTTCTTATATACCTCCATAGCTTTTTCTGCACTTTCTATAGTTTTGTATTTATCGTTTAGATAATCTATGATTACGCCATAATTTGCCTTCATGCTTTCGTAAATTTCGAAAAGCTCCTCATAGTTTATTCTCTTATCCTTTTCAAATATACCACTATCCACGAACTTAATTACTCTTTTAGCAAGTTCTGCATCACTTTCTGTACTTTTTAAATTTAAATATTTTAACTTTGTGCCCGCAGGGAATTCTTTAAACTTCTCTCGAAAGTTTTTTGAAACAAAAGCATGTGTTAGTATACCGAACTTCTTGTTAGGAATCATCAGAAAGAAGCCCTTAAGAATTTCCAAAGACACTGGCCTGTCGGCGACGAAGAAAGGTATCATTCTTTGTGAGCCTCTTAGTTTGAATTTCCCAAATTATTCAAAAAGTTTATTATTCTCTCCTCAGCATTGTCAGTATGTATGGGAAAGGGCACGGATTCAAGTCCTGTTGCATCATGACTGACAAGAAGCCAATCACCTTTACCAAAACGAAAAGTTTGCTCAAAGACATTTTCACCCAGGGCAAAAGCTTCTCCTACTCTTTCTCTATCACTCAACCTCGGTAGTTTACTTATAAAGTAAGTGTGAGGCTGAGCCATTATATTAGTGTCCAAATAAACTACCCTTTGAGTTGCTATACCTATGCCGAGTCCAAATTTCCTACCGCGTCGTGCTAAAAGCTCTATGGCAGATCTCGATATTTTAGACTCTTCTCCCCGTGCATAAGTATCCTGAGGTATAAATTCGTCCGCTTCGTCAAATATGAAGGATACAAGGGGCAGTATCTTTCCTGTTCTTCTTCTATCTTCGTAAATAGCTTCAGTTAGCGTTTTTACAAATCTCTTAAGTTCATTGGGATCGTGGGACTGAATTATATATAGAGCCTTATAGCTTTCGTCATTAAGCTCTTTTACAAGCTCAGGAATAGATATAAATACATCTTCGCTCTTTACGTTCATACTAGATCTACTAATTAATTGAAGTAGATTCTCCACAAACCTTAAACCGTTAGCGCCCATATTTCCTTTATCTCTAATTCTTTTAAGCTCGTTCAACACATACTGTTCAGCTTTTAGAACACTCTCGTTGCCAAACTTCTCTAAAATCTCCCTTAGTTTTTTTCTGTCATTCTGTGCAAT
>JALWYX010000030.1 GCA_027078415.1 Thermoanaerobaculia bacterium | reverse complement strand
AATATAGGTTTTGAGAATCACAAAAAACATTTTTTACATTTAGATTTGTATACTTTATATTTAGCTTCCATCTAAAATCGTTTAAATTAAAAAGCTAAAACTCTGTTAATCACAATTAGAGAGATAAGATTTATAAAACTTTTATCAATAACACTTACATTTTTCTAAATAACCAGAACTTATCTTCTACTATGCTGATATAACAAAACGATAGTGTTATGTAGTTTTTTCTTTGCGCAAGAAACAACAATTATGCAAACAATTTTTGCAGGTAGTTTAGGTAAATATACGACAGATATTTTTACTTCCGTAAATTTCGATCTTTTCACGACCCTACTTGCAAAATGCCCATCTTTCAATTACAATTAACGGCGGGAGGTGAGCCGTTAGCTCAGCTGTGGTAGAGCATCGGCCTTTTAAGCCGAGGGTCGGGGGTTCGACTCCCTCACGGCTCACCAATATGCCCTCATCGTCTAGCCAGGCCTAGGACGCCGCCCTTTCAAGGCGGTAACAGGGGTTCGAATCCCCTTGAGGGCGCCATAAGTTTGGAAAAGATGGGGCTTTAAGCCCCTTTTTTAATAAGGAGAACAGTATGAAAGATTTACCTGTTGTCATAGAAGACGGTCAAGAAATAGAATTGGAAGGTTGGATTATCCATAAGAGAATCAGCGGCAAACTAGCATTTCTAGACTTAAGAGTTGGTCCAGGGGTTGTTCAGCTGGTTGCATCTAAAAAGGAGCTTCCTGCAGAAGCATGGCAAAACATTAAAAAAGTAACTCTGGAGTCTAGTGTAAAAATAGGAGGTATAGGTAAAGTTGATTCACGTGCGCCTACCGGTGCAGAAATACACCTCAAAGACTTTGAGATAATTCACCTTTCAGAAGAGTTTCCTATAACACCTAAAGAACACGGTATAGCTTTTTTAATGGAGCACCGTCATCTATGGTTACGCTCACGTAAACAAAGGGCTTATCTAGTAATAAGGAATGAGCTAGAACAATCAATACACGACTTTTTCTATAAAAACGGTTTTATACGAATAGACTCACCTATTCTTACTCCTGCAGCGTGTGAAGGCACCTCCACACTTTTTGAAACAGATTATTTTGGAGAAAAAGCCTACCTTTCTCAATCTGGTCAACTCTATTTAGAGCCTGCAGCAGCAGCGTTTAGAAAAGTATATTGCTTTGGCCCTACATTTAGAGCAGAAAAATCTAAAACCCGTAGACACCTTATGGAATTTTGGATGGTAGAACCTGAAGTAGCTTTCATGAAATTTGAAGAGCTAATTAAATTAGCTGAGGAATTTCTAAGCTACATTATCCAAAGGGTACTAGAGAAAGCTGCTATAGCTTTAGAAGTTATAGAACGAGATACAACTATCCTAGAGAAAACTACTCCACCCTTTCCAAGGATAACCTACACAGAAGCTATTGAAACACTTAAAAATAAAGGCTTTCCCATAGAGTGGGGAGATGATATAGGAGGTGACGAAGAAACAGCTCTATCGCAAGAAACCGATAAACCACTGATAATAACTCACTACCCTAAAAAGGTAAAAGCGTTTTACATGCAGCCAAACCCAGACAATCCAGAAGAAGTGTTAGCTATGGACGTGATTGCTCCTGAAGGATACGGTGAGATTATCGGAGGAAGTGAAAGAATAAACGATCTAGATTTACTTAAAAAACGTATTGAAGAAGAAAACCTACCCAGAGAAGCGTTTGAATGGTATTTGGATATTCGCAAGTTCGGCTCTTTCCCTCATAGCGGTTTTGGATTAGGAATAGAAAGAACTGTAGCGTGGATAACTGGGGTAAAGCATGTAAGAGAAACTATCCCCTATCCTAGAATGCTATACAAAATTTACCCCTAACATAAGAATAAAATTAACTCAGTTACTTATCAAAAAAAGTTTGACAAGAAGTTCAATCGAAATATTGTTTAGTCCAAAAATAGTTTAACTCCTAAACTCTAAGATTTAAACATACAGCCACTACTGTTTAGCTAATCTTCAAAATTTATACCTATAGCAACTAAGTGGTAAAATTTTAAAATTAGCTTTAGATAGCTGTAAATGAAACTAAAAGATATATAACATAAACATTCACAAAACCGTTAATAGCAAATCACGTGCAGAGGAAATTAACTATTCAACTGCATCTATGTTCGAAAAATCACTATGTTAATGTCAAAAAACAAGCTAATAGTTGTAACTAGGATATATGTAATCTTAGTTATAAGCATCATCTATAAAAATTCTTCCTGTAAGGATTGTAGTTAGGTAAGGTTATAAAGTTAAAATGAAACGTATCAGTACACCCATAACTATCTCATCCGTTTGCAAAGCTACTTATTATTAACGACCTTATGCTTAGCTACTAAATATTTTCTATAAAAGATACGGTTTATATATACTGCTTTCTTTTCGACTTATCTCTTAATTACTTTTATTTTTTCGTATAACACTAACATATGTCTCCTAACTTACCTCTATTGCAGTTTCTATATTTATCTCTCATCTTTGGATCGATTTACCAAATCTAAATAGTGCTTGGCTACTACAGCTAACAGATGATCCCACTTTCTATATAATGGTTGATAGAGGAGGTGACGATAATGAAAAAGTTAAAAACCGTTATTTTTATCATAAGCTCGTGCCAGATATTATCTGCTCAATTCAATCAACCTCCCTATCAGGCGGGATTTCCTGTAACTTTCTCTAACATGGCAGCTATAATAGATTCTTCGCCAGCAGTATATGACTTAGATAATGATGGAGATAAAGAGATAATAGTAGGAACTTCTGATGGTAATTTGCTGGTTATTAACAGCGACGGTTCTCTTCGGTGTAGTTTCTCTATGCCCAGAAATGTTCCTATTTCAGGTAAACCGGCAATAGGTGATGTAGATGGAGACAACGAAGAAGAGATCATAGTAACTTTTGGTTTTCAGACTGTAGATGACGGAGCGGTGTATATACTGGAAAAAAATTGTTCTGTTCTTTGTTTTTTTGAAGACTTTGCTAGCGATTTCGCAGGATTTCTAGAAGGTACACGTGTTGATCCAACGTTAGGAAATTTCAACCCTACTAATGGTCTCAAGAAAGAGATATTTTTTGGTAGTTTTAACTCTTTTTTCTACATAATGGAAACAACAAACGGTACTTGCAGCATATATTGGCGCGAATGTGTAGGTGATACAATATGGGCATCAGCTGCTGCAGGAGAGATAACTTTAGATTTTGCAGCAGCTCCGGATATAGCGGCTGGTAACGACACAAACTCAGCTAATCCTCCAGATGTAGATGAAAGGTTCAACGGTGGTGTTACTAAAGTGTTCAAATGGAATCCAGATTATCTAAACACGCCACTTAGAGAATGCAATTATTTAGGAGTCAATCCTTCTCCATCGTATTATAAAAAATACGTAGTTAACGGCAGAAAAGTGATTGACGAAGTCGTTTGGTCCTCACCTGTTATAGGTGATATAAATGCAGATGGAGTTCCAGATATAGTATTTGGAAAAGGTAATTGTTGGGAAGATCCGGCATGTGCACCCTTTGGAAATACACACAACGTATTAGAAGAGATATACGCTATAGATCAAAACGGAAACGATTTACAAGGATGGCCATTTCAGCTTAGAAGCGATCTAGAGGATGACGGTGTAGCCAACGGTAGTGCAAATGAGTACGTTGCAAGCGCTGTATCGTTAGGAGATATAGTAGGTAACGATGGAGTACCTGAAGTAATATTTGGAAGCAAAGATAGAGACGCTGGCGATACAGGAAGATTATATGTGGTAAAAGGAGATGGATCTTTAGTATGGAGTAGAACTCTAGTTGTTCCAGGAGATTGTGCTGGAACCTCAGTTCAAGTTAACCCCAACGCATCTCCAGTTATAGCTGATGTAACCGGTGACGATAGACCGGAGATAATTGTACCGGGTAATTGGGATGTAGTTATTTTCGATGCTGACGGTAACCAACTGACGTGGGACTCATGCCCAGGTTTTATACCACCAGACAAACTTATCTTGCGTATGGACCACACTATCTCGTCTTCTGTAGCTGTTGATGATATAGATGGAGACGGAGATATAGAGGTTATAGCTGCAGGAGGTGACTCTAACGGTGCCGCGACAATAGCTGTATGGGATTTCCCTAAAACTAGCGCTTCATTAGAATGGCCTCAACACAGAATGAACCACTTAAACACAGCGACATACGATAACTATACATATATATATAAAATACTTATAGACTCCTTCGAGAGCGGCGATACTTCACTATGGAGTAACGTAGTAGAGTAAAAGCACTTATATAACAATATCCAAAATCCAAAGTGAAAAATAGGTAAAATGCAAATTTTAAATCATAGAAAGTTAGGCACTAAAGTTCTTTTAACCAGCCAAGTGTTTGTTTTATTATAAACTTCTTAGATACGCTACTATATCCTTAATATCTTCTTCACTAAGAGCTGGATTTCCTCCCTTAGGTGGCATATCTATTTTTGTTTTACTTTCAGGAGATGTAGCAGGTCGTCCCCTTATTATAAGGTCAACCAACTCCTTATCTGTAATACTGGCCATAAACTCGCTATTTTTCAAGGGTAAACCCAATCCTTTTATACCTTCTGCATCTTGTCCATGACACGCAGAGCAACTCTGCAGATAAAGTTGTTTTCCCTTTTCAACATCACCACCGCTTGCTACTTCTTTTGTAGTACTCCCCTTATTTTCGTCACCAACGTATCCACTTTGCTGAGACAGAATATCTTTAGAGGCTTCATTTTGCTTTCCTGTTTGTATTTTTCCTCCTTTTCCACCACAACTTAAAAACACCATTAAAAAAAGGAATACAGGAAGCATTTTTCTCATTTTTTCACCTCATTCCATCTTTCTACCAGTTCGGAAAAGTTAAAATATCTATACCTATTATCTGCAAAATCTACAGCTTTGCTCCTATCCAAAAAGGCTACAACGCCGTAACCCATAGGGGTAGGAATATCGCTTAAAACAAAAGTAGCTATCTCCGCGTCTACAAGTTTTTCCGAAAAATAATCGCTTACAAAGACTTTTCCATTCAAATTGCTACTAGTATAAAAATCTAGTAATTCACCTATATCATCAAATATGAACAGTTCATCCTTAGTAACAATAACACCTGCAAATCTTTTATCTGAAACGATCATTTTACATAGAAAGCAGGTATCCTCTCCCCACCTTATATTTACAATCTCTTCTTCAGGTAAAGAACAACTCCAGGATAAAGCGGTTATATAAAAAAGTATAAATATCGTTTTCACCCTACTACATCCCTCCTCTCAAAAAGAAATAGAGTAGCTAGAATAGGGACAACGATCCAAAGGAGCAATATAGTAATCATCACGGCAGAGAAAGAATCTCCAAACAATCTCAAAGAATATAAAGCTACAGGACCAAATAATTCTAGATTACTGTCTATGGAATATACAGATAATAATTTAAACACTTGTAGAGGATTTATAAGAGCACAAAAAAGCATCTTATTAGCTGAGAAAGAGAAAAGTATACCCATTGACAATAAAGCTAGATCTCCCAGTAAAACAAAGATTATCCACACTAAGATAACGGTCGAAATAGCAACAGTTGTGCTTTTAGAAATAGCAGAAACAAAAAATCCCACTGTTAAACCTACCGTTGCTAATAAAACCACCGTTACAACAAAGTGAAGGTAAGAGATCATCTCTATATACTCATATACACCTATAGACGCAACGGAGAACCCTATCACAATGGCTCCAATAAGAAGAATTAATTTACCTAACAGATTACCTAACAAGTACTGAGTTTTGGTAATTGGATGTGAATATATATATATAAAAGTCTCGTCTTCTAAAGATGGCACTATAGATAAAGCGCCTACTACCAAAGTAAATAGAGGAATAAAAAGCATAAACAAATTAACAAGAGTAGCAATCAGTTTTCCTGTGCCAACAAATCCAACTCCTCCAATACTAACTTTTCCTAAGGAAAGAGCCAAGCCAACGAGTAAAATTATTGCTAAGGAAAGTGCCCATACCCAGAGAGATTCAATTCCTTTTCTAACTTCCCAAAAAGCTATTATTTTCAAATTTCTCATAGTCTACTCTTTTGATAGCTACTAAAGAATCAAGACACTCCTTTATAATATCGAGCTTTAAAGTATCGCAGCAGGACTTGACCGACAGTTTTAAACCATCGAGTTTCACATAAAATTTGGCAGAAGAGAATATTTCAAAAGCTCTTTTCGCTGCCTTAGCAGAGGAAAAATCGAGTATAAAGTTAGCTCTTTCACTCACCTTTCTATCCCTCACAAGAACTCCTCGTTCCAAAATCAACAATCTATCTGCTAATCTGTATACCTCGTCTAACCTATGCGTTGTAAATATCAGGGTAATATCGCGTAATTGGATAAGGCTAGAATAGAAATCTTCCCTAGCTTTTAAATCTAAATTAGCAGTAGGTTCGTCGAGAAAAAGTATTTTAGGGGAAGGAAGCATAGCTATAGCTAAAGCCAGTTTTTGCTTCATTCCTCCAGATAAATTACTAACTTTGTAATTTTTAAATTCGTAAAGATCTATTTTTTTTAGTATCTCTTCTCTTTTATTACTATTTATTTCTCTAATTGAGGCAAAAAATTCTAAAATTTCTTCCACTTTATAATCTACAGGCAGATGAAACCCCTGAGGAACGAATCCTATAACTTTTTTAGCTGTATTAGCTTCTCGTTTAACATTTACGCCATCTATAAAAATTTCACCTTCAAACTTTGTAATTCCCAGCATACATCTAAGCAACGTAGTCTTCCCCGCTCCGTTAGCTCCCCACAACGCTACCTTCTCGCCTTCTGAAATATCAAATGTGACGTCACGCAGAGCCTTAAAAGAACCGAAACTCTTACTTAAATTTCTCACCGAAATTAGCATATTTCACAACGAAACCTAAGAATATTAGTACCATTATTGTAAATAAAATGTAATTGTAAAACCTGCTTTTCTCGCTAAAGTATGTGATTTTGTATTCAGGATAGATCGGGTAAGTTCTGGGATTTAAATCCACAACCTTAGCTTTAGGTTCTATTAAAGGAACTACTTTAGAAGCAAAATCAACGGCTAACGCTGTTAGAGTAAGTCTAAAAATTTTTGTAGTAGGGTAGTAAGAAGCTATATTTTCATAAAGACGCACCAATTTATACGGAATCTCTCCCCATCCGTCTCCATCCTCATCAAATCCTCCATAATCTGACCAAAAATTTTTGTCCCAAACAACGGTGGATAGTGTATCACTTCCCTCTATTTCTACCTGAATTCCGTTTTTAACAAAAGAGTTATCGTAAAAGAAGTTTCTTCTTACTGAAGCCATAAGTATTATCCCAACATCGTTAAGAGCCAAATAGTTACGTAAGTATACCATTTTGCTTTCCTCTTCACGAGGAGAATTATCTACAAATATTCCAACTCTATTATCTATAAAAAAATTATCGGTTATAACACTGTCATCCAAATCCTTAAGACCAACACCGAATCCTGATACCCCGCGGTTTTGGTACACAAAATTTCTTTCTATAACGCTTCTTCTAGAATACATCATAAATATACCGACAGAATTGCCCATTAAAACGTTGTTTCTTAATAGAGCATCGTCGCAATACATAAAATGAATACCGTATCTGCTATGAGAAACCGTATTTGAAAGCACCTTTATACCTTCGGAATACCAGATAACCATATCTCGACCTTTGTCCAATACGTTACTACTTATCTCAACGTTAGAACTGTTCCAAACCCTTATAAGATCCCCCCTTCTAGGCTCGGGCAAATCTTTGCCTCTTATAATGTTATTTTTAATTACACTGCCGTGAGCCTCTTTTAGATATATACCGAATAAAACATCCTCAAGGATATTATCCTCTATAAAAGCCCTCTTGGCTAATATTTCTATTCCCGAATTTTCCTCATCCAAGTGATCTCCACTGCCTATTATCCTAAAACCTCTAACTTTTACCCCTTCAGCCTTTATTGTGATAACAGAGCCTTCTCCACCGCCATCTATAATTGCTTCACCATCTCCCCTAAGCTCTATAGACTTGTCTACAACGATTTTTTCCTTGTAATAACCAGCTTTAACTATTAACAGGTCCCCACTCTCGGCCTGCCTTAAATAATTATTTATATTGCCGCCCTCAACAGTTAATACCTTCCCTTGCATAATCCAAGGGAAGAGGAGAAGAAAACTAACTAACGTTTTGCTCATCTACCAGAGGTTTATAAGCTTTCCGATGGAAATACAACCCAATAATTATAGATAAAGAAGCTATAAAGGCTAAAATAAGACCGACTTCCCACGTTGCAACTGTTCTAAACTGCCCTATCTTGCCTTCTCCTATTAAGGGGGGAATAAAAGGCTTAACCGCTCCAGCTAAAGGAGCATTAGGATCTAAATTAGTACCGTAATACCTCAACCAGAAATAAAGATCTGCTAGGAAAACGATAGGATATACGATTCCTGGGAATGAAAAAAAGGCTGCGTATTGATTATGTATGTATATAGCAGTAAAAACTAAAAGTGTTATACATGTAACAGCTATTATACTAATCGATCTTTCCAACTTAGCAGCTTGTTCTAAAGATTTCATACCTATATAGTGATTTAGAATATCTATCTCTCTAACATCACCTTCTACTCTATTCACGTATATAGTTACCCTAAGTCCATCTGGGTACTGAGGAGCATAGAGGACGAGTTTCCAGTAGGGGAAAAAGATAGAGATAAAAAGTAGAAAAGCGCCGAGAGAGATGAATATGGTAGGAAGGAGGAATCGCATTCTCTCTTTTTCTAAAAGTTCCCTACTTACCCTAGGGCCTATAAATTTCTCTTTTACATCCATATTCATCGCCCTCGGCAAAATTCCGTATTAAGGTTTAACTAGTAGATATCCCATCATTTCCAGATGCAAAGCTGAGCAGAACTCTGAACAGTAAAAAGGAAAAACACCTTCACGATCTGCTATAAATTCTACGGTCTGGGTTTCTCCAGGTTCAATACTAAGGTTTATATTGTAATAAGGAATTGCAAGTCCATGGGTAGCGTCGTGAGCTGTTTCTATATTGGTAATATGCCAAACAATTTTATCACCTTTGTTTACAACTATCCTTTCTGGGTTAAAGTGGCTCCTTACTGCTGTCATAAATATCTCTACTTGCTTTCCTTTCCTAACTACCTTCTCTTCACCAGCCTTTATACCATACGAAGATTTAGTTTGTGTCAAAGGATCCCAACCAACTTCTGGATATACTTTCCAAGGCTTTAGCTTGTCAGCTTTGATTATTTGAGCATAATGAGGTTCCCCTATAGGTATAGGCATATCATATATAAGAGGCATTTTTTCTCCCTTAGAAGATATATCGATAAGCTGGAAATTTTGGGGAAGTAGAGGTCCTACATCGGCAAATCTATCTATGGCCCATTTATTAAGCGATACTAAGTATTTGCCGTCAGGGCTAACGGTATCTCCTTCAGCAGCCGCAATATGACCAACGTTATAATGAATAGAAGTTTTAGTAACAACTCTCCAAGGTTCTTCGCCGTGCATCTTTGCATACTCGCCACCCAAGGTCCATCTAACAACGGCACTCTCTAAAAATAGACTTGTGTACGCATATCCCTTATCGTCAAATTGGGTATGAAGAGGACCTAACCCCAGCTCAACCTGAACCTCTTTAACAGCGTCAAAATCTAGAATAGGTATACCATACTCGTCTTTACCAGAAAACTTTTTCTCCTCTATAGCTCTCTTGATTTTCGAGAAACTATAAACAGTAGCATGAGGATCAAGCTTACCCGCTATAACCAAGTACTCACCATTTGGTGTAACATCTACACCGTGAGGGCTTTTAGGCTCAGGTATAAAATAGAGTATACCTTCTTCAACAGCAGTTTTTATAGGTATAACCTTAAAACCTTCTACAGTTTCAAATTTACCTTGAGACACAGTCTCAGCAGCTTTTTTCCAATTTATAACATGCAAATAATCCATATCTCTCTGGGAAACTCCACTCTCAAAAGGAGGTTTTCCTTCCTCTATACCTCCTGTGCTCATCTCGGAGTTAAACGAATTGCAAAATACCCACCCATCACTAGCGTTTTTCCCTGCATCGCACAGATCTTGCCAATAAGGAGGAAGCTCTAAAGCGAAAGACTCTTCTATAATTATCCTCCCCTTCTCCTTGTCAAATTTCCAAAAAGTTACCATCCCTCTATATTTTTCAGCATATTCATCTATAGAGGCATACTTATAACCAAACGGCATTCCATATTGACCACCTTCTATAACGTACTCTGTATTAGGTGTAACAAAAGCACCACCATGATCACTAAGACTAAGCGGATTCTTAACTATCTGCTTAGTCTCAAAATCTCTTAAATCTATAACAGCCACCCTAGCGTGCGCTTTATCGTTTATAAAAACGAACTTTCCATCATATTCTCCTCCCGTTTCACTAAGAGCCGGATGGTGAGTATCTCCCCATTGGACCTTATCTCCCATAGCATTAATCAGCACTTCTTTAGTATCTTTAGAATACCCCCATCCTTGCCAAGGTTCTGGAGTAAAAACCCCTACAACTTTCAATAACCTCATCGAAGGAATACCTATAACGAGCAACTGACCACTATGACCGCCAGAAGAAAACATTATATACTCGTCATGCCGCCCTGTAGGGAGATAAGTTTTAACAGCAGCAGCAACGTTCTCTGGGGTAAGATCACGCTCTTTTATCACCTTGTCAACTTCACCACTCAAACCCACAGATACTTTGCCAGCTCCTTGCTCCATTCCTTGTTTTCCACAATTACTCAAAACAAAAGCTAGCGATATCAACATGATGACGCCTACCACAAGAATTTTCCTATTATTCATATTCCTCCTCCTCGTTATTCTTCCATTTTTATTTATAATGTACTATGCTCAGTTTACTCATATCCGAAAGGGTAAACTATATTACTCCTTTAGAATAGAAGATGAAAACAAAAAATTGTTATATAAAAGTTAAAAACCTCACTAAAATTTATTACACTCCACAAGGCATAAAAGAGAAAATACAACTATTTCTTAATCGCGATAAAGTGTCTAAATATATTGCCCTTCAGGATATAACGTTCAACATACAAGAGGGAAGTAGTCTAGGTATTATAGGGGAAAATGGCGCCGGGAAGAGCACCCTTCTTAGAATTATATCTGGAGTGATCCCTCCAACTTCGGGAAAAATTGAAATAAAAGGAAGAGTTACTTCTGTACTTGAACTAGGAATGGGGTTTCATCCTGAATTCTCAGGAGTAGAGAATGCCATACTTGGTGCTACTATATTAGGCATTTCCCACAAAAATATGAGTGACACTTTAAAAAAAATAATAGAGTTCGCAGAGCTGGGAAACGCTATAAATAACAAACTAAAAACCTACTCCTCCGGAATGATCATGAGATTAGCGTTCGCAATAGCAACCCAGTGTGATCCAGATATACTTATAATAGATGAAGCATTAGCAGTAGGCGACGGTTACTTTCAAAAAAAGTGTTTCAATTTCTTAGTAGAACACATAAAAAAAGGCAAAATTCTTTTGTTTTCTTCGCACGCAATGTACTACGTAACCTCCTTATGCGAAAAAGCTATGTGGCTTGAAAAAGGAAAGATAGTCTCTATAGGACCAGCTCAAGAAGTTGTAACTAGCTATGAAAATTATCTAAAGCGTAAAAGAGAGCAAAATATACCTCTCAAGACACTAAGCAACTCCCCAGCTAGAATAGAAAAGGTAGAAGTAACACCTTCGCGCCCAAAAAATAGAGACAAACTCGAAATACAAGTATCATGGAAAAGTTCTTCCCCAGATATCAAGTTCCACCTGGTTATAGGAATAAACAGGATAGATGGTGAAGAGATAACTCATCTATCTACGACAAAATCTGCTCCTATGGGTGGAAGAACGCACTATAGGTTAAAATTTGTAATACCAAACTTACCTTTAATTAAAGGAGAATACACCCTATATGTCAATCTTGCAGATGAACACGCTTTACATATATACGACCAAAAAATAGTGCACGGAGCATTTACAATAGAAAGCCCAAACGAGTATTATTTTGGATATATATCTGTAGATTATAGATGGGAGATCTCTTAAAAAATGGATAAGCTATACCCTTGCCCTTTTATTCACCCTGGACCGCGTAAATTTTACAATCCCTTAACGGACAAAACGTTAACCGCTAATCATCCGGCATACGGTTATTTAAAACAGATTCTTTTCAAGCGTCAACTTCAAGGTATACCATTTAGCGTAAAGCAGTACCTCCTCTGCAACGGTTGGTTAGTAGAAAAGCAACGTTTTGATAGCTTTTACTTGAAATATGTTTCAATAGAGACGCACACTGTATGCAATCAAGCTTGTTTTTTCTGCCCTGTATCTATCCACCCTAGAGAAAAATATTTTATGCCCCTTAATTTTTTCGAAAAAATAGCCTCTCAACTAAGCAGATACTCTCACACTATAGAAACGGTTTTTTTAAACAACTACAACGAACCTACGATAGATCCAAATTTCACTAAACAGATAGAAATACTGAACAACTTATCTCTAAAAGTAACTTTACTCACAAACGCTTCAGCTTTAACTCCAGAAAAATCGGAACAGATTATCGACGTTGGGGGTCTCTTACACCTTTCTGTGAATCTCTCAACGATAGACCGGGATGAATATAAAAAAGAACGTGGTAAGGACCATCTCAAACAAGTTTTAAACAACTTAGCATATATAAAAAACAGAAGAATAGCCAATACTATGCGCATAATAGTACTAGGTTTAGGAGACAGAAAGCATTTAGAAACGTTAGAAAAAATTGACAATTTTTTTAGAAATTCTCTTTTTGAAGTAAGACCGTTTCTGATAGATGACAGAGCGGGAGTAATAAAAAACAGTGCTAGGAAACAGAAAAAAAATGGCTTATTGAGAGGATGTGACCATATAGGATCACGTCCTGTACAGCATTTACATATAGATCCCTACGGTAGATGTATACTATGTTGTCAAGATTATTTCGGGAAAGAGATAGTAGGAAATTTACACGAGCAGAGCATAGAAGAAGTTTTACAAGGTGCTAAGATATCTGAGTTAAGAAAAATTATCTATGGTTTTAAAGAACCGCCTAAAAATTTTATATGCACCGGCTGTTCGTTCGCCATCACCTCTTGAGTTTGACATAATTTTTGTACTTCCTTCCTCAGAACTCTTTGGTGGGATAAAAAATATTTTGGCATACGCAAATATAGCGAGCAAATCTCTACTTACTGCAGTAGTAGGTACAGATAATTTTCCTAGTTGGTACAACCTTAAAGTCCCTTATTTAAAACTAACAGACTTATCAAAGTTGCCACGTGCAAAATTAACAGTTGCCACTTTTTGGACCACAATAGAACCAGCCATAAAGAATGCTTCAGGCAAAGTTGTCCATTACTGTCAAGGCTACGAAGGCTTCTTACCTCACAACAAGAAATTGCTAGATAAGATAGAAGGTGCATACAATTATAGAGTAGCTAAATGGGTTACTACACCATTTCTTAAAGACTTTATCGAGAAAAGGTTCAAGGTACCTGCTTTTGTTCTTCCACCAACTGTAGAAAACTTTTTTCGCCCTTTACCAAAAGTAAAACCTACAATCTACCCTAAAATTGCGATTGTAGGTTCTAAAAAAGCGTATACTAAAGGAGTAGAAACAGCCCTTGAAGCGTTTCGATTTATATCTCTATCAAAAAGGGTTCGTCTAGTTCGCATATCCAACTGGCCCTTTACAGATGAAGAGAAAGTGGAGAATGGTAAATACTATTACAATATAACGCCGAAAAAAGTAGCAGAAGTTATTCGTAGAGCAGATCTTCTACTAGCTCCCTATTGGTGGATTGAAGGTTTTGGATTACCGATCTTAGAAGCTCTAGCATCAGGAATACCATCTGTAGTAAGCGACATTCCTTCATTAAGATATTTAGCAAACTACTTGCCAAAAGCAAATCCTCACGATAGCAATACATTCGCTGCTAAAGGGCTACAACTCTTAAGTTGTCAGCGTAAATGGTTATATCTGAAAATAATGGGAATAGTTACTTCTCTAAAGTATAGGGAGCTGTGGTCTTCTAAAAGGTTGTTAACCGCTTATAGATGGGCCTTAAATATCTAGAGATACCGTACGCCATTAAAGCCAGCACTATAAGAGGTGGATAAAAGATCCACCATTCATCAAACGGGTTAGAGACAGATGCCATAATGCGTCCCAAAGTAGGAAACTCATCTGAAGCACCAAACCCTAAAAAGGAAAGAGCCGATTCCGCCATAATCGCATCTACAAATATAACTGTAGCCTGATATCTAACCAACGGAATTAAAGAGGGTATTAAATATCGCACGAAAATATATCTAGGAAGTAAAGCGTTTACTAAAGCCATCTTAAAAAAATCTGAATTAACAACTTCCACACTCCTCGCCCTTAAAACCCTGGCAAGAGGTACGCTAAATACAACCGCTATAACAAACACAACCAACTGTACAGAGGGATACACAAAGGCGTTAAGAAGTACTACTAACATGATAACAGGGAAAGAATATATAGCATCAAGAACTCTCATGACCAAAAAATCCAAACCCTTTACAAAACTTAGCCATAACCAAAACAGGCTAATGATTATAGATAAGATGGTACTAGCCACTCCTACAAGAATAGATGTATAAGTAGCCACTATAAGACCGATCAAAACGTCTCTTCCTAACCTGTCGGTGCCTAAAGGGAAAAAATTATTATTTTTTGAGGAAAAAGGAGGAAGCAAAATAGCTTCTTGATTACTAATATAACTCTTATACAAGAATGAGACAAAGTATCCACATATAACAAAAAAGACAACTAGAGAAGTAGAAAATACAACAGCTCTTGTTTTCATATTTCTTCTAAACGTGGATCTAAAACAAGATGTACAACATCCGCCAACGCAGTAAATACTATAACCAAAGTTGCGCTTACCTCTGTAATTCCCAATATAAGAGGAATATCTCTGGCCAAAACGGCTTCATAGGTCAATCTACCAAAACCGGGCCAAGCGAAAACTATTTCGATAACAAGTACACCGCTTACAAAAGCTGGGAAAAACAATGCGAACATGTGCACTAAAGGTAGTAACATATGTTTCGACATATACCTTCTATAGATCTCTTTCTCATCCAACCCTCGTAGTCTAGCTAAAGCAAAAAACTCCGACTCTTTGAATTTTTTTGCTGTTTCTGAACAAACTTCAAATGGGTATGCTATTCCACTAAAAACCAGTACAAAGATGGGCATGACAGAGTGGATGAGTAGTGTTCCTACAGACCAACTCCCGGGATAACTAGTATGCGAAGCGGGCAATACATTTAAATAACTACTAAAGAAAGCCACGAGAAAATAAGCAAGAGCAAATGCAGGTATTACGTACATTAAAATTAGAAAATTAACTAAAAATTTACTATCGTGAAAGTGTAAAGCAAGATAAAAAGCAAGAGCTAATTGTACCAATAAAGCAGGCAAGCCTATAATCGCAGAATATATTAACCTATCTAATATAACATTAAGAACTTTTTCCTTGTATATCCACGAAGAGCCAAAATCCAAAGTAACCAGAGTATACAAAGCGTCAAAGAAAGTTGTGTAAAAATCTTCGTCTTTACTGTAGAGAGAACTTATCCTTCCCAAACTTTCTCCTTTAACTATCTCAGAAAAATAGTAAGAAGCGAAATCGCCAGGTATTATTGTAATAGCCAGAGACACTATAACAACTACCAACAACCACGAAAAAAACGCTTTTGCCAAAATCGATAAATACTTCATCTACCGCTGTTTATATACCACTCGTGTAAGTTATAAAGCGACAGTAAATAGTTGGATTGAACGTTTTTCAATCTTTTGTTGTACGCTACTATACGCATAGGTTCCCATAAAAATGTATAAGGTTGATCGTAATGTATGATTTCTTGCATCTTCCATAAATAATCACGTAATTTATTAAGGTCACTTTCTTCTCGTATCTTCTCTAGCAACGTATCAACTTCGGCAGAAGAATAACCACCGTAATTTTCCCCTCCATCTATCTGCTTGGAATGGAAAGCGTAGGTAAAATCCAAAGTGGTATCGATGCCCCACGCTGCCAGAGATGCATCGAATCTATGTTTACGGTTCAAGTCTATAACAGTAGCAAGATCAAGAAAACGAGGCACAACTTTTATGCCCAATTTAGAAAGATCCTCTTTTATAAGTAAAACTGCATCTCTTCTTATCCTATTTTCTACATTTGTTAAAAGTTCAAAAACAAATTCTCTACCATTTCTTTCAATAATTCCATCTCCATCTTTATCCGAAAACCCGATCTTCAGCAAAAGATCTCTAGCCATTTGAGGATTATAAGGCCAAGGTTTCAGATTTCTGTTATAGGCCCATACAGAAGAGATAACAGGACTCACAGCCACCTTCGCGTATCCTCGCCACAGAGTTTTTACCAACTTTTCTCTATCTATTCCAAGGGTAAGAGCTAACCTGACTTCCCGTTTATCAAAAGGCTGTCTTTGTAAATTCCAAACTATAAAAGTAAATTGTCTTGGCCAAAAAGTTTTTATATCGAGATCCGGATCCTTTATAATCTTATCAACTTTTATAGGAGAAACACCTGAGACAAAATCTACCTCTTTACGCAGTAAAGCGTTAACTTGACCTTCTTGGTCTGGATATATTCTAACAACTACCTTTTTGATCAAAGGATAACCTTTCGAAAAAAGGTAATAACTACTATTGGATGAAAGTACAATCTCTTGTTTTCTAAACCACCTCTCAATTTTATAAGGACCAGAAACTACTAAATTTTCCAAAAACCACTCTCCATTTACTCTCCATTTCTTAAAAGGTAAAGTTTTCCATACAGAGGGAAGTACTACACCTTCGTTAAGATCGTACAAAGCATTTCTGTATCTCTTACTAAAACTTACTTTCATTGTATATTTATCAATTATCTCTATCCTTTCTATCTCCTCTTTAACAAAAGAGTAAGGCCAACCTACATCGGTTGATGTTTGAGCTTTATAAGTAAAAAGAAGATCTTGAGCACTAACCTCCTCACCGTTACTCCAGTAAATACCTTTCTTAAAGGTAACATACAATTCTTTTGGATTTGTCCACTTATACACCTCTACTATTTCTGGCAAAAGGGTAGGAGGGCCTTTGTGAAAATCTGGCTGTTCTTTGAAAAGGTGTAAAAACATAAGATTTATAATTTCGTTGTTGAAACGTGAAGCTCCTAGAAGTTCATTAACGCTCTCTATATCCCTAGAAGTCGAGATGACTATAAAATTTTGCTCCTCTAAGTTCGCTCTACAATTTAGGAAGAGTATAAACGTTAATAATATATATACACGCAAAATAGCTATATTTTCAATCTTCTATAATTCCTATTCCAGTAAACCAGAGGCTCTACATCTGCTCTATTTACCTTCGCAGAAAACACTTCTCCTACGTAGATTGTGTGGGTACCAGCTACATGCCTTGAATATATGTTACACACCATCCAACAAAGCGAATCGTTTAGAACTTTAACTCCCGACTGGTGTGTAATCCAGTCGCCTTCTTTAAAACGATCTTCATCTTTAACCCATGCAAATCTCTCGGCCAGTTTACTTTGATCGTAGGCTAAAATATTAACTGCAAAAATAACCTCCTTCTTTTCAAGAAGTTCAAAGGCTCGATGCTTGTGATCTATGGCTATAGCTACAAGTGGAGGAGAAGGAGAGATGGAACAAAAAGCCGATACTGTTAATCCATGATCTTCGCCGTTACTTTTTATGGTAACTATTGTAACTCCCGATGGAAAATGCCTAAGTAAATTCCTAAATTCCTTATCACTTATAACCATCATTTATCTTCCTCTAAAAAAGAGATATCTATTCCATGACTTTGCATCCATTCCTTATTTAACTTAGAGAGGTATCGTTCTCCCGAATCGGGAAGAATAACCACAACTACGGAATTATCAGGAGCTTCCCTGGCTACCTTGCGAGCCACATATAGTGCTGCACCAGAGGAGGGTCCGCAAAATAAAGCTTCTTTACGAGCAACTTCATAAACCGTCTCAAAAGCATCTTGATCTTCAACGGTAACCACTTCATCTATATACTCCCACCATACAGTAGAAGGAATCATATCCTCCCCTATACCATCTACCAAATACTGATGAATTTGTTCAGGCGGAGGCATCTTACGGAATTTGTGGTAGTAAGAATAAACACTACCCTTCGGGTCCACACCAACTATTTTTATAGAACTATCTTGTTCTTTAAAAAATTTACCACAACCACTTATAGTACCTCCGGTACCCATACCAGCGACAAAATGGGTAACTTTTCCATCTGTTTCTTCCCATATTTCACGGGCCGTTGTAGAGTAATGGGTCTGAGGATTTGCTGGATTAAAATATTGATAAGGTAAAAAAGCTCCCTCTTCATCTCTTATCTTCTCAGCTACTTTATAATACGATCTCTCATCATCAGGAGGTACATCTGTTGGACAAAGGATAACTTTTGCCCCTAAAGCTTCTAACATAGCCACTTTTTCTTTTGAGATCTTATCCGCCGCAGTACAAATCAGCTTATAACCTTTAAGAGTGGCGGCAATAGCCAAGCCTATCCCTGTGTTTCCAGAAGTTGGCTCCACTATAATCTGGCCAGGTTGCAATACCCCTTCCCTTTCAGCTGCCTCTATCATAGACACTCCTATTCTATCCTTTACAGAAGCACCAGGATTAAAATATTCAACTTTGGCTAACAATAAAGAGTTTCCTTGCCAAAAATTACTTAATCTGACAAGTGGTGTGTTACCTATAGTCTCTAACATATTATGGTAATATTTCATAAACTTACCTCCACATGCGCGTAGAAGAGTTTGATTTCAATTTACCAAACGAACTTATAGCACAATATCCACTTCCCCGGGGTAAAAGCAGACTACTATATCTACCCTCCAACGGCACTATTATACACACTACTTTTGCAAATATCGTTAACATTTTATCAAAAAACGACGTTGTTATAGCTAACGACTCGAAAGTTATTCCAGCAAGAATACGGTTCTCAATATCGGATAAAAAGTACGAGATGTTGTTGATAAAAAGACTATATAACAATGTATGGAAAATACTAGCAAAACCGGCTCGCAAATTCAGAAAAGGCCTGGAATTCGAAATCAACCCTTTAAAATGTAAAGTTATTGGTAAAGACAACGAATATATAACAGTTGAATTTTCGGAAGATATAGAGAACCATCTAGAATCCCTCGGAGAAATTCCACTACCTCCATACATAAAACGTTTACCTACACAAGAAGATAAAAGCCACTACCAAACAGTATACGCTCAAAAACCTGGTTCCATAGCAGCACCTACTGCAGGGCTTCATTTCTCTAAACAGCTTGTTAAATCTATAAAGGAAAAAGCAGAATTGCTCTTAATCACCTTACATGTAGGACCTGGAACATTTAGGCCGGTAAGAACCGAACAAGTAGAACACCATAAAATGGATAAAGAGCTATTTTCTATAGACGAGGAAACGGCATACAAAATAAGAGAATACAAGCTGAAAGGATACAAAATAGTCGCTGTAGGTACTACTACTGTGAGAGCTTTAGAGAGTTGTTTCGACAAAGATCTAAATATAAGAAAATTACAAGGTTACACAGATCTATTTATATACCCAGGTTATAAATTCAAAGTTGTTGATAAACTTATAACAAACTTTCACTTACCTAGAAGCTCTCTTCTTATGCTGGTATCTGCTTTTATAAATAAAGAAAAAATCTTAAAAGCCTACAGCGAGGCTATCAAACTGCGCTACCGTTTTTACTCGTACGGGGATGCAATGTTTATAGAGAAATAACTACTGTTGATTGAGTAACTTCTTAAAAGCAACAGCAAAAGGTTGAAATCCCTTGTTAGACTCCTCCTCAAGTTTATTAAGTAACTCTTTTGTTTCTTTATTCCACGCCTCTATCTCACCGCCTGGAACGGCAAGCGTGATCTTTTTCTTAAAAGTGTCAAGAGATTTTACGTAAAGTTTATGTACAGATCCTGGAGGAAACTTACGTGCAGGTAGGGCCTCAGACGGTAAATTCATAAGAGAAACTGGTAAAAAACCCTCAAATCCTTCTCCCAAATCAACTACAGCACCGCTTCTCTTTATAGCTACAATTTTACCTTCCACTTCAGTACCAGGAGAGAACTTCTCTTCCAACACCTTGACAGGATCTTTCTCAGTAGCTTTCTTAGATAAATAGATTTTCATATTATCACGATCTATCTTCTGAATCTTGGCCTTAAACCTATCTCCAACTTTAAAAACCTTAGCTATATTAGGAATCCTGTCGTAAGAAAGTTCCGCTTTGAATATAAAACCTTCAAGCTCGGGTTTTACTTTTACATTTAAACCGTTATTAAGCACCTTAGATACTTCTACTTCCACGATATCTTCTTCCTTCAAATCGCTAGTAAGAGAAAGAAATTTCTTTTTTTTCTCTTCTTCTAAATATGCAACTCTTGACAAAATTATTCTACCATCCTCCTCTATTCTCAAAACTTTAAACTTATACACCCTATCCACAAATCCTTTAGGGTAGTTGATAGGACCTTTTAGCATTTCAGATTTTGGGCAAAAAGCACCTTTTCCTTCAATAACTACGTGGAATCCTCCCCTATTCCATCCAAACACTCTACCCTCTACCACCTCGCCCTCAGAAAACGGTAAATCTATATAATCTATATCCCTCGCCATCTTGAAGCTCCCCCTACATCTAGAAATAGACGACACCTTCTAAATGTTTTAACACATCTTAATCGTATACCCTTGCTGGTAATTTAGTGTATTACATTATATAATACCTTTACTTTCATATAAAGGTAATAAAAATTTTAAGAAAATGGATTTTGTGATCTTTGGTGTTGGTTTAGTTATGTTATTGGTGGGCGGAGAATTGTTAGTTTACGGTTCCTTGATGACAGCTAGACATCTTAAGTTATCTAGTCTTTTTGCGGGTCTTATAATAGTATCCTTTGCAACTTCTAGTCCAGAATTAGCTGCCAGTATTATAGCAGCTATAAAATCTCACGATGAGATAAGTGTAGGTAATGTTCTAGGATCTAACATAGCCAACGTAGGTTTTATACTGGGAGGCTCTCTGCTTCTCTTTCCCCCTAAATTATCCACCCTTGTTGTAAAAAAATTGATCAGTAAGGACGCTACATCTATGCTCGCTATCACTGTTCTTCTATTACCATTTTTCAGAGATGACATATTAGGAAGGCTAGAAGGTACCATACTATTTCTTGCCTTGGCCGGTTATGCTTTCCTGTCCCATATATGGGATCGAGAATACTTCCTTGAAGAAATAGAAGAACATACTGGCAGCAAAGAGTTTTCGCTTGTAACTTCTATATTTATAACAATTATAAGCACTGTAGTATTGGTATCAGGAGCCAACTTACTAGTTCAATCGACTATCTCGATAGCAGAAAGATACGGTATCTCAACTCACACAATAGCGCTAACTATGGTGGCTGTAGGAACAAGCTTACCAGAATTTGCAACTACAATAGCAGCAGCACGAAGAGGAGAAGGAGCCATACTGTTAGGTAATATAATAGGTTCCAACATATTTAATATAGGAGCTATTTTAGGAATAACCGCAACTATTTTCACCTTGAAAATACCTAAAGAGTCTTATTCAAACCTTATAGCGGTTCTGCTTTTCTCTTTTCCATTAATTATAATACCTGCAATACGTTCTTCTTTAGCAAAACGTTTTGTAGGTGCTCTTATAATAGTAAGCTATATATC